>NZ_JBEOMB010000059.1:0-130599 GCF_046000175.1 Rhodoplanes sp. SY1 | reverse complement strand
TCCCAGGATGACGCTCACAACAATCCCGTCCTGTCCTGCATGGTGGTCCGCCAGGGCATCGACCTGACCGGCTCGGCGCACCACGCCGACCGCATCATGGCGACGTTCGAGCGCAACGGCTGGGTCGGCCTGTGGCGCAACGAGATGTACCCCTACCCGCACTACCACGCGGGCGTGCACGAGGCGATGGCGATCGCCGCCGGGCGGATCCGGGTGCGGCTCGGCGGCCGCTCGGGCGTCGAGGTCGACCTCGTCGCCGGCGACGTGCTGGTGCTGCCGGCCGGCACGGCGCATCAGCGCGTGATGGGGTCGTCGGACCTGATGATGATCGGCGCCTATCCGACCAACGGCCAGTACGACCTGTGGCGCCCCAACATGATGGACTGCCTCGCGGCCCGCGCCATCGTCCGCGGCGTGCCGCTGCCGAAGACCGACCCGCTCGACCGCGAGCACCCGCCGGTGCTGGGGCGATGGGAGGCCGATCTCGCGGCCGCCGCGACGGGCGAGCCCGGGATCCCGCTCTATCGCCTGCCGCCGGAGCTGCGCCGCTCGCGCGAGCGCAGCGAGAACGAGCTCGACCTCGCGCCGCTGCCGCGCACGGCCGCCGTCCGTCAGCTCGCCGAGCGCGGCGCGCTCGCGCCCCGGCCGGCCGCGGAGAGCGGGCGCGCCGCCGCCTGGGGGCCGGCGATCGGCGATCGCACGCGACGCACGCGAATTGGACCATCCGGCTTAAGCGCGCTTTAAGCCCGGGACAGCAGACTGCCCCCGGAAAACGCCGCTCGTGCGTTATGGCCAAGTAGGCCAACCAGGACGGTCGTACCAGGACGGACGAATGCACGCGAAAAGCCCCCGCCATCCCCCGGAGACCTTCACGCTCGAGGACGACGGAGTGGTGCCGAACAACCCCGTGCTGTCGCTCGTCGTGTTCCACGACGCGATCGACCTCAAGGGATCGGCGCATCCCGAGGACCTGATCGAGAAGACGTTTCAGCGCAACGGCTGGGTCGGGGTCTGGCGAAACGGCATCTATCCCTACACGCATTACCACTCGCGCACCCACGAGGTGATGGCGATCGCCCGCGGCCGTGCCCGCGTCCGCTTCGGCGGCGACAAGGGCACCGAGGTCGACCTCAAGGTCGGCGACGTCGTGGTGCTGCCGGCCGGCACCGGCCACCAGCGCGTCACCGCCACGGCCGACCTCGTGGTGATCGGCGCCTATCCGCCCACCGGCACCTACGATCTCTGTCGCGGCAGCAAGGCCGAGCACACCAAGGCGACGGCCGCCATCCCGAAGGTGCCGCTGCCGGCGAGCGACCCGGTGCACGGCAAGGCCGGCTCACTCGTGAAGCTTTGGGCGGCCGAGACTCAGGCGGCGACCCAGACCGCGACCGAGTCGGGCCAGACCGCGGCGAGCCAGGCCGCGGCGAGCGCACCGTCCGCCCCGGCTCACCCGCCGGCCGCGCTCCGCCGCGGCGAGCACGCCGCCTGAGCGGGCGGCGGCGGAGCGGTGGCCGCGGCCGCCGGCCGGCTTGATCTTTCGCCTCGTCTGTGGCCCTAAACGCTCCGGCCGACGCGCGCCAGCCGGCGATTGCGCCGCGCCGGAACCCGGCCGCTCATGACCCCGTCCACCCACCCGACCACGGGCGACTCGATCGCGGGCGCGACGCCCCCGGGCGCCGCCCGTCCGTCGCTGCCGCGCCGTGCCATCGGCGCCTGGCTCGACACCGCCGACAGCGGCGTCGCGACCGCGGTGCTGCTCGCCGTGTTCGTCGCCGCCTGGACGAGCTTCCAGGTGATCTCCTACGCCTCGCTCGACCTGCATCCGGATCTCGTCGAGGTCTATGCCTGGAGCCGGCATCCGAGCCCCGGCTACTACAAGCATCCGCCGCTCGGCGGCCTGATGGCGGCGGCGTGGTTCGCGGTGTTCCCGATCGCCGACTGGGCCTTCCATCTGCTCGCGATGGTGAACGCGGCGCTCGCCCTCCTGGTGGTCGATCGCATCGCGGCACGCTGGGTCTCCGGCGACAAGCGCGTGCTGGTGCTGCTCCTTCTGCTGCTGACGCCGTTCTACCAGTTCCACGGCCAGCGCTTCGCCTCCAACCAGACGCTGCTGCTCGCCTGGCCGCTCGCCGTGTGGTGCTTCCTGCGCGCCTTCGAGACGCGGACGCTCCTGTGGTCGGCCGCGGCGGGCGCCGCCTGCGCCTTCGCGATGCTCGGCAAGTACTACTCGATCTATCTGGTCGCGAGCCTGCCACTCGCCGCGCTGCTGCATCCGGCGCGCTGGACCTATCTGAGATCGCCGTCGCCCTGGGTTTCGATGCTGGCCGGCTTCGCCGTGCTGGCGCCGCATCTGTGGTGGCTCGTGACGACCGGCTTCCAGCCGTTCGGCTACGCCTACGCGGTGCACGGCGGCGCGACGCAGGGCGCGATTCTCTGGAAGGCGCTCCTGTATCTGATCGGATCGCTCGCCTATGTGGCGCTGCCGATCGTCGTGTGGGCGCTGATCGCGCGACCGAGCCGCGCCGTGGTCGCCGAGACGCTGTGGCCGGCCGATCCCGACCGGCGCATGCTGGTGCATCTGCTCGCCCTGCCGCTGCTGATTCCGGCCGTGACGGCACCCTTCGTCGGCGTCGAGCTGACCTCGCTGTGGACCATGCAGGCGTGGTTCCTGCTGCCCGTCGTGCTGCTCGCGCCGCGTGACGTCGTCGTCTCGCGCCCCGCCGCCACGGCTGTGGCGGCCGGCGTCGCCATCGTGACGCTGACCGTGCTCGCCGTCGCGCCGGTGCTCGCCGTGCTCCGCCACTGGGAGGGCAACAAGGAAGGCCGCGCCTATTACGCGCCGCTCGCCGAGGCGGTCGGCCGCGAATGGGTCGCCGCCACCGGGACGCGGCTGCCGATCGTCATCGGCGACGCCGATCTCGGCGCCGCGATCGCCTTCTATCACCCGGACCATCCGGATTCGGTGCCGGGTTTCACCCTCGCACCGACCCCGTGGATCGCGCCCGATCGGCTCCTGCGCGACGGCTATGTCGTGGTGTGCCGCGCCGACGACCGCTTCTGCCTCGAAGGCTTGGCGGCGCGCGCCCGGACCGAGCCCGACGCCCGCAGCGTGGACCTCGCCGTGACCCGCACCTTCCTCGGCGACACCAACCGGCCGGCCCCCTATCGCATCCTGATCGTGCCGCCGCAGACCGGGCCGCGGAGCGCTTTCCGTCCTCGTCCTGAGGAGCGGCCGCAGGCCGCGTCTCGAAGGACGGGGACGGCCCCGACCGAACTCGAGCTCGCTCGATCTCGGCAACCATGGTGGGCAAGTCGACCGACGCCGGCTTGCAGTGGCCACATGGTTCGAGACGCGCTCCTACGGAGCGCTCCTCACCATGAGGTCGGACGAGCATGAGCAGGGCGAGCAGAACGTCATGACCACCATCCGCGACTGGGTCGGCTTCTGGGACAGCCCGCATTCGATCTACGTGAATGCGCGGCACATCGACGTGCATTATCGCGACATCGCGACGGCGATCGCCGGCTTCGTGCCGGGGCCGCAGGCCCGTGTGCTCGACTTCGGCTGCGGCGAGGCGCTGCATTCCGACATGGTCGCCAAGGTCGCCGGCACCGTGGTGCTGTCCGATGCGGCGCCGAGCGTGCGGCGAAACCTCGCCGAGCGTTTCGTCCGCGTGCCGAACATCGCGGTGGCGAGCCCTGACGATCTGCGGGCGATGCCCGACGGGGTGTTCGACCTGATCGTCGCCAACTCGGTCGTCCAGTATCTCTCGCGAACCGACCTCGACGGCCTGCTCGCCGAGTGGCGGCGCCTGCTCGCCCCCGACGGCGTGCTGATCGTCGCCGACGTGATCCCGCCCGATGTCGGTGCGCTGAGCGACCTTCTTGCCCTGCTGCGCTACGCCTGGACGAACGGCTTTCTGATCGCGTCGCTGATCGGCGTCGTGCGGACCGCTTTCTCGTCCTACAGCAAGCTGCGCCAGCAGCTCGGCATCGCCAAGTACACCGAGGAGGAGTTCCGCGCGATCCTGACGAAGGCCGGCTTCACGGCCGAGCGTCTGCCGGGCAACATGGAGCACAATCCGGCCCGCATCAGTTTTCGCGCCCGCCCGGTGGCGTGAGCGCACGCAGGATCGTGACTTCCGACACCGCCCCGGAACCACCATAGTTCCGGTGTTCGGGGAAGAACGACGGCCCGCAGGGCGCGCGGGCCACGGCGGCGGTGACGGATGCCTCACACCTTGCTCACGATCCTGATCGGTGCCGCGGTCTATCTGGGGCTCACCGCCGTGGCGCCCTCGGCCGGAACCGAGGAGCCGGACGAGTCACGGCCGCCGGTCGCCCGCAAGAGCGACACGATCCTGCGCGAGCACGGCCGCGAGCGGCCCGACCCCTACGACTGGCTCGCGAACCGCGGCGACCCCGCCGTGCGGGCGCATCTCGAGGCCGAGAACGCCTATGCGGAGCGCAAGCTGGCGCCGATCAGGCCGCTGATCGACGAGATCGCCGGCGAGCTGAAGGCCCGCAACGCCACGTCGAACGCCAGCGTGCCGTATCGCGACGGCGATTTCCTCTACGAGCGGCGCTTCGCCGAGGGCGCCCAGTATCCGGTCATCCTGCGCCGGCGCGACACGCCCGGCGCGGCCGAGGAGATCGTGCTCGACGTGCCGGCGCTGGCCGCCGGCCACGCCATGTATCGGCTCGGCCGCTGGCAGCCGAGCCCGGACGGCAGGCGCGTCGCCTTCATGGTCGACTTCACGGGCGATCGGCAGAATCGCCTGTTCGTGCGCGACATCGCGACCGGCGCCGTCACCGAGCAGGGCATCACCGACGGCGCCGAGAGCTTCGCGTTCGCGGCCGACTCGGCGACGCTCTTCTACGTTCGCCGCGAGCCCGTGACGCTGCGCAGTC
Source organism: Rhodoplanes sp. SY1 (assembly GCF_046000175.1). NCBI lineage: Bacteria > Pseudomonadati > Pseudomonadota > Alphaproteobacteria > Hyphomicrobiales > Nitrobacteraceae > Rhodoplanes > Rhodoplanes sp. SY1. The sequence goes on along the minus strand of NZ_JBEOMB010000059.1, from coordinate 125,688 downwards.
ATCAGATCTGGCGGCACCGGATCGGCACGCCGGCGGACACCGACGTGATGGTCTACGAGGAGCGCGACCCGACCTTCAGCGTCGCCGTCCACCGGAGCAAATCACGTCGCTACATCCTGATCGAGAGCGACCAGGAGCTGACCAGCGAGGTGCGCTGGCTGCCCGCCGACCAGCCGGAGGGCGCGTTCCAGGTGGTCGAGCCGCGCCGGCCGGGGCTGCGCTACGAGATCGATCACGTCGGCGACACCGTGTTCGTGCGCACCGATCTGGACGCGCCCGACTTCCGCATCATGACGGCCCCGGAGGCGACGCCCGGCGCAACGCACTGGCGCGAGCTGGTGCCGCAGCGGACCGGCGCCGTGATCCGGCGGATGGAGCCGTTCCGCGACTTCCTCGCCTACGACGTCGAGGACCAGAACGGCATCGGCATCCGGGTGATGCGGCTGTCGGATCGCAGCGAGGCCGCGGTGCCGCAGCCGGCGACGATCGGCGTCGCCACCTCGGCGTTCTTCTTCGGCGCCTTCGGCGGCAACCGCGAGCCCGACACGAGCGTGCTGCGCTTCCGCTTCTCGGCGCCGCTGATCCCCGAACGCACCTACGACTACGACATGGCGAAAGGCACGCTGACGCTGCGCCGCGAGGAGCCGGTCGCCTGGTTCAAGCCCGGGGACTACGCGGTCGCGCGGATCGCCGCGACGGCACCGGACGGCGAGGAGGTGCCGGTGACGCTCGTCTGGCGCAAGAGCCTGAAGCGGCCCGGCGGCAACCCGACGCTGGTCGCTGGCTACGGCGCCTACGGCTTCAGCCAGCGGCCGGTGTTCAACGAGAACACCTTCAGCCTGATCGACCGCGGCTTCGTCCATGCCATGGCGCATGTGCGCGGCGGCCACGAGAAGGGCGAGCGCTGGCACCGCGAGGGCCGCGGCCTCATGAAGCGCAACAGCTTCACGGACTTCATCGCGGTCGCCGAGGCCCTGGCCACACAAGGCTACGCGGACCGCCGCGCCCTGTTCTCGCGCGGCGGCAGCGCCGGCGGGCTGCTGGTCGCCGCCTCGGCCAATCTGCGGCCCGACCTGTTCGCCGGCATCGTCGCCGAGGTGCCGTTCGTCGACGTGGTGACGACGACGTCGGACCCGTCGATCCCGCTCACCACGCTGGAATGGGTCGAGTGGGGCAACCCGAAGACCCCGGCCGAGTACGAGAGCATGCGGGCGTGGTCGCCCTACGACAACATCGCGGCCCAGGCCTATCCGGCCATGTTCGTCACCACCGGCTGGCACGACAGCCAGGTGCGCTACGCCGAGCCGGCCAAGTGGGTCGCGCGGCTGCGCGCCACCAAGACCGACGATCGCGAGATCCTGTTCAAGACCGACATGGGGGCGGGTCATTCCGGCCGCTCCGGCCGGCTGGGCACCGTCCAGGAGAGCGCCGAGATCATGGCCTGGCTGGTGGCCCAGGCGGAGCGCGCGACGGGGCGGTAGATCAAGAGCTGCGGCCGCGGGCGCTCGGACCCGACAGATCGAGGACGAGATCGCGAAGGGGCGTCTCGTCGCCCTCGAAGCTGCGAATCATGGCGCCCAGCATCGCACCCGGGTCCATGCGATCGAGATCGAGCGGATGCCCGGCCCGTTCGGCGATCAGGGCGAGAAAGACGAGCTGGCAGCGGCCGTTGCCTTCCCGGAATGGATGAATTGCGTTGAGCTCGGCGAAAAAGTGCGCCGCCCGACGGGCGAAGGCGGCGCGATCGAGCCCGCGAAGCTCGTCCTGGTCGCTCAACGACCGGAACAGCCTGTCCATCTCGGCCGCGATGTTCTCCGGGTAGCAGAACATGCTGCTCCCCTTGCTGATCCGAACGGTCCGGAAACGGCCGGCCCAGGAATAGACATCCTGGAACAGATGGCGGTGCATGGCGCGGTACTGCCGGACGTCGACGGCGCCGACCCGCATCGGCTCCGCGCTGCGCTGGAGCGTCGCCTCGTGCTCGAACAGATCGAGCTGGCGCTGATCCCGCAGACCGGCCCTGTTCCGCAGGACCGTCGTCCCGGGATAGCAATACGGGTCGGGTATCGCACCGTAGGCGGGATCGTTCAGGCGTTCCTCTTGTGCTTCTCGAGGATTGCCGATCGACGCTCCTGGTCCGAGAGGCCACGACGATCGAAGTCGGCGAACATGGCGCGGCTGTCCGGCCGGGTCTCGATGCCCTCGACCGCACTGATCCTCTCGAGCCGTGCCCGACCGATCGTGAAGGTCCCGGGCCGCTGCGGCGTCTTCGTCGTCTTCTTCTTCGGCATGTCCATGGCTGAAAGCATAGCACGGGCAAGGCGGTCCGCGCGGCTCGACGGGTCTTGATCCCGCGGCGTGGCATCGCGCTTGACATCCCACCGCCGTCTCGGCGGTGGACAGTGCCCCCGAACAGCGCCCGGCACCACCGAACAAACCAAGAATGCGCTAGGATCGCGGCCGCGATTCGGCGCGCCGCGCCGACGGTTCTTTGCCGAACGTCGTCATTCCGGGACGGCGCGGAGCGCCGGACCCGGAATCCAGCCGAGGGCCCGGTCACGATGGCTGGATTCCGGGTTCGCAGACCTCCGGTCTGCACCCCGGAATGACCGAGGGTGAGCGGGTCCATGCGTTTCGTCCACACCGCCGACTGGCAGATTGGAAAACCGTTCGTCCGCTTCGGCGACAAGGCGGAGGCGTTCCGCGCCGCCCGGCTCGACGCCGTCGAGGCGATCGGCCGCCTCGCCGTCGCCGAGGGCTGCGGCCACGTGCTGGTCGCCGGCGACGTGTTCGACAGCGACAGCCCGACCAACGTGACGCTGCGCGCGCCGATCGAGCGGATGCGCGGCGTCTCGGCGGTCACCTGGCACCTGCTGCCCGGCAACCACGACGCCCACCGGCCCGGCGGACCGTGGGAGCGGCTCGCCGCCCTCGGCCTGCCGGCCAATGTCCGCCTCCATCTGTCGTCCGAGCCGGTCGCGCTCGACGACAGCGCCGTCATGCTGCCGGCGCCGCTGACCAGCCGGCACGAGACGCGCGACCTCACCGCCCGCATGGACGACACCGCGACCCCGGAGGGCGCAATCCGCATCGGCCTCGCCCACGGCGCCGTCACCCGCTTCGGCACCCCGGACGACGAGGGCGAGGCGGCGAACCAGATCGACCCCGGCCGCGCCGAGAAGGCGGGCCTCGACTATCTCGCGCTCGGCGACTGGCATCGCACCCGGCAGATCGGCCCGCGCACCTGGTACGCAGGCACGCCGGAGCCCGACCGCCACGACAGCCAGACGGTCGGTACCGCCCTCCTCGTCACCATCCCGCAGGCCGGCGCCCCGCCCGTGGTCGAGCCGCGCACGGTCGGCACCTATCGCTGGGTCACCGACACGTTCGATCTCGCCGACACGGACACGCTGGCGGCCCGCGAGGCGGTGCTGCGCAACACCCACGAGCCGGTCTCCAAGCTGGTGCTGCGGCTGAAGATCACTGGCGCGCTGTCGATCGCGTCGCGCCGAACGCTCGACGAGTGGCTGGAGCGCCTGCAGGCCTCGGTGTTCCATCTCGACACGGCCCTGTCGCTGGCGATCCGGCCCGACGCTGCCGACCTGGAGCGCATCGACTTCGACGGCGTGCTGCGCCGGGTCGCGGAAAGCCTGAAGGCGCGCGCCGCCGATCCGGCGCTTCCGGCGGCCGAGCGGCAGACCGCCGAGGACGCGCTCCTCGCCCTCTATCTCGAAGCGACGGCGTGAGGGTAGGGCCATGATCATCACGCATCTCGCCGTCTCGGGCGTCGGCCGCTTCCGCACCCGCCATGTCGTGCGCGGGCTCGGCGCCGGCCTGAACCTTCTGTGCGCGCCGAACGAGGCCGGAAAGTCGACGCTGTTCCGCGCCCTCACGCTGGCGCTGTTCGCCCGCCACGGCAGCAAGACCGAGGAGATCCGCCGGCTGGAGAGCCTCGGGGCCGAGCTGCCGGCCTGCGTCGAGGTCGGCTTCCAGCGTGGCGGCGCCGCGTATCTCCTGAAGAAGTCGTTCCTGCGCGCCACCGGCGCCAAGCTGTTCAAGAACGGCGCGCTGGTCGCCGACGGCCGCGCCGCCGACGAGGCGGTGTGGACGGCGCTCGATCTCACCCCCGGCACCTCGGCGGCCGAGGAGGCCGCGTTCGGGCTCCTGTGGGTGCGGCAGGGCCAGTCGTTCGAGCCGGCGGCGCCCAGCGACGGCACCCGCGCGCTCTTGTCCCGCGTCATCGAAGCCGAGGTCGGCGAGGTTTTGGGGGGCGAGCGCGGCGAGCGTGTGCTGAAAAGCGTGGCCGACAAGCTGGCGCTGGACGAGACGGCGAAGGGCCAGCCCAAGGCCGGCGGCGCCTGGAAGGCCGCGCTCGACCGCCGTGCCGAGGCGCAGGCGACGTTGGCCACGCTGCGTGCGACGCTCGCCGGCCTCGAGGCCGACCGGACCGCGCTGACCGACAAGCTGCGCGAGCGCGACATGCTGGCCGACCCGGCCGAGATCGCCCGCCAGAAGGCCGACCGCGACGCGGCGCTCGCCGAGCGCGACCGGACCGTCCAGGCCGAGCAGGCGGCCCAGCAAGCCGAAACCGAGGTGGCGCAGCGCGAGCTCGCGCTCGACCGCGCCCGCAAGAGCCACGAGGAGCTGGTCGGGCTCGACCAGCGCATCGCCAAGACCCGCGACAAGATCGCGGCGCTGACCCGGCGCGTCGCCGAGCAGGCCGACGCCCGGACCGCCCAGGCGGCCCGCCTCGCGACGCAGGAGCAGGCGTTCGGCGTCCTCGCGACACAGCTCGCCGACGCCGAGCGCGCCGTCGACCGGGCACGGCGACAGGAGATCGCCGCCCGGGAGGCCGAGCGCGTGGCGGAGCTGTCGACGCGGCTCGCGAAAGCCCGCGAGCTGCGCGAGGCGATCGCCCGCATCCGGCATCTGATCACGACCATCGCGGTTCCGGCCGATGCCATCGCCGCGGTCGAGGCCGCCATGCAGGCGCTCGACACCGCCCGCGCCCGCGCCGAGGCGAAGGCATCGCGGGTGAAAATCACGGTCGCGCCGGCCGGGCGTGGCCGCGTCACCTGTGCGGGCGAGCCGGTCGACGCGACGCGCGACGTCGCCGCCGTGGCTCCGCTGACGATCGCGGTCGGCGATCTCGCGACCATCGAGGTCGTGCCGGCGGCCTCCGACGACGCCGCGGCGATCGCGGCGGCCCGGCAGGCGCTGGACAAGGCGCTGCGCGACGCCGGCGTCGGCTCGCTCGCCGAGGCGCACGAGCGCCGCGCCAAGGTGGCGGATCTGCAGACCGAGGGGCGCGGCCTCGCCGCCGAGCTCGCCGCGATCGCGCCGGCGCCCGCCAAAGGCGCCAAGGAGGACGGCATCGCGGCGCTGGAGCGGGCGCTGGCCGAGGCGCAGGCGAGCCTCGACGCCGGTGTCGAGGCCGGGCTCGACGGCACCGCCCTGCCCGATCGCGACGCACTCGTGCGGACCCGCGCCGAGGCGGAGGCGGCGCGCGACCGGCTGCGCCGCGCCCATGCCGACGCCCAGTCGGCCGTGCTGGCGGCGCGCAGCGAGACCGAGGCCGAGACGCTGCGCCTGCAGGCGGCGCAGCTCGATCTCGGGGATCAGCAGGGCAAGCTCGCCGAGGATCTCGCGATCTGTCCGGACGACCGGCGCGTCGACCGGCTGGCGCGGCTCGCCGCCGACGCGGCACAGGCGCGGGCCGCCTTCGAGGCCGCCGCCGCGCGGGCAAAGGAGCTGCGCGCCGCGGTGCCGACCGCCGACAGCCGTGTCGCGCTGGACGCGCGGGTGAAGCGTCTCGTCCAGGCGATCGACGGGCGCGAGAAGCGTCTCGCCGAGGTCGAGCGCGAGATCGCGAACCTGCAGGGCCGGGTCGCCACCCGGGGCGGCGAGGGGCTCGGCGAGCGCGAGGCCGAGACGGCCGACGCGCTCGCACTCGCCGAGACCGAGGTCGCGGCGATCGAGCGCCGGCTGGCGGCGCTCCGGCTGCTGCGCGACACGCTGACCGAGAGCCGCCGCGCCGCCCGCGACAGCTATCTCGGACCGGTGAAGACCGCGATGCGGCCCTATCTGCACGCCCTGTTCCCGGGCGCCGAGGCGGCGCTCGACACCGGCTTCGCGATCGACGCGCTGACCCGCGCGGGTGCCGGTGAGCCGTTCGTCCAGCTCTCCGACGGCACCCGCGAGCAGGTCGCCATCATCGTGCGGCTGGCGCTCGGGCGGCTGCTCGCCGAGCGCGGCCAGGCCGTGCCGGTGGTGCTCGACGACTCGCTCGTCTTCTCCGACGACGATCGTATCGAGCGGATGTTCGACGTGCTCACCCAGGCGGCCGAGAAGCAGCAGATGATCGTCCTCACCTGCCGCAGCCGCGCCTTCCTGAACTGCGGCGGCCAGGCCCTGACGATCGAGCGCGACGAGGGGTGACTGCGATCTTCACCTCTCCCCGCACGCGGGGAGAGGTCGACGTTCGCGCTTTCAGCGCGGACGTCGGGTGAGGGGGCATCTCCGCAGCTCTCTGCCATGCCGAAGCGCCCCCTCACCCGACTCGCCGCTGCGCGGCGAGCCACCCTCTCCCCGCGCGCGGGGGAGAGGGAAGAACCGTGGCGCCTCCTCCCGCCCACGTTGTCACGCGCCCGTCACGCCGCGCTCATCCGGACGCAACAGGAATCGACCATCACTGTGTGAATCACCGGACGAGCCGGGTCGCCGCGCCGGGCGGCGACGCCTCGCCCGCACGCATTCACATTCGACGATGTCGCTTTACGCCGATCCACCCGACTGGGCGTTCGTGACGCTCGGCGAGCTGATGCGATGGCCGCTTCCTTATCAGGACGGCTTCGCCGACCGGTGCCTGGTGCGCGCCATGGCGCTCGCCGCCCGCGGCCGCGTGCTGGCCGTGAGCGGCCTGCAGAACGTGCGGGCCGGCTACGACCCGTTCATCCTGGCCCTCAATCACTCGACCCGTACCGAGGCGCTGCTGGTGCCGGCGGTGCTGACCCTGCATCGCGGGGGCCGGCTGATCCATTTCATGGCGGACTGGAATTTCCGGCTGATCCCGGGGATCGGCCTGCTCTATCGCCGCGCCGGCGCCCTGACCGTGACGGCGAAGCCGGCGCGCCCGCGCGTGCTCGACGTCCTGCGCCCGCTCTACCGGTCGTCCGGCAGCGTGCTGGACGAGGCGCGCGCCTGCCTGCGGCGCGGCCGCTCGGTCGGCATCTTCGTCGAGGGCACGGTCAATCGCGATCCCGAGCGGCTGCTGCCCGGCCGGCGCAGCGCGGCGCTGCTGTCGCTGGAGACCGGCGTGCCGATCGTGCCGGTCGGCATCCGCTTTCCGCACGCGCCGCCCGGCCGCCCGATCGGCGATCGCGAGGCCATGGAGGTCCGCATCGGGCCGCCGCTGCTGCCGCGCGAGCGCCTCGATCATCCCTCGCCGGCCGCGCTGCGCGCCTGGCACGCCACCGTGATGGGCGAGATCGCCCGCCTCTCCGGCAAGCACTGGTCGCCCGACGGCCCGGACGATCGCCGCGCGATCACGACGGCGCCGGCCCCTGCCCTTCCGCCCCCCTCGTTCGGAGGTTCGCCATGAGGCAAGACGAGCGCGTGACCGCCACCCGGGTGATCGACGAGGAGGGCCGCCAGCGGGTGCTCGCCGTTCTGCAGGCGACCTATCAGCGCGAGAAACGCTGGGTCGCCGATCCGGAGAGCCAGTTCCCCTCCGCGGACCTCGCCCGTGGCGATCTCTCGTGGTTCGTGGTCGACGTGCGCTCGCGGCCGATCGGCATGCGGGTGCGCCCGGCCGGCGTGGTGCGGGTCGTCTACGATCCGCCGGTCGAGGCCTATGCCGCCTACGGCTTCGCGCCGCTCGACCCGTCGCTGACGATCGAGGACATGATCCGAGGCAGCCGCATCGCCGAGATCGGCCGCTTCGCCGTGGTGCCGCGCTTCCGCCGCCGACTCGTCGTCGCCGCCGCGCTGATGCGGGCCGCCGCCGCGGAGACGATCTCGCGGGGCTATACCCATTATCTGACGGACGTCTTCGAGGACGACCCGCACAGCCCCTACGGCTTCCACACCCGCGTCATGGGCTTCCACCCCGTCGCCACCCACGAGGTCGGCGAGCTCGCCTGCACGAGCCGACGCATCACCATGGTGCTCGACCTGAAAGCCGCGTATCAGCGGCTGAAGCGCCGCGGCAACTGGATGTTCCGCTATCTCACCAGCCAGTGGCCCGACGCGCTGCATCAGCGCCTCGTCGCCTGAGACCGAGTCGATCCCGGGCGGACGCGCGCGGCGCAGGCACCGCGTTACACAGGCATCGCGTGACACCGGCATCGCGTGACGCAGTGCGGAACGCGTTCGGATGACGAAACTCGGCTCGGGTCGCTGATCCGTGATAACACCGCGCGGCTCGGGGCGACTGCGTACCGCGCGGCGGCTCGCTGGAGCCGCATGCCCAGGAGTGCTATCGCGGACGAGATCGCTGATCGACCGGTTCGCCAGTCGACAGAGCGACAGTCCGGGAGAACAAGATGACCGACAAGACGACGATCGACACGACACGACGGAAGCTGCTGGTCGGCAGCGCGGCAGGGCTCGCCGCCGCCGCCTTTCCCTCGCCGGCCGTGCACGCGCAGGCCGCGTGGCCGAAGGAGCGCCCGGTGAAGATCGTCGTGCCGTTCCCGGCCGGCGCCGCCAACGACGCCATGGGCCGGATCGCCGGCCAGCGCATCCAGGACAAGCTCGGCGCCACCGTGGTGGTGGAGAACCGGCCGGGTGGCAGCGCCGTGATCGGCACCACGGCGGTGCTGCACTCGCCGCCCGACGGCTACACGCTGCTCGCCTCGGCGTTCAACCACATCGTCCTGAACCTGGTGGTGAGCGGCGTCTCGTTCGATCCGCAGAAGGACTTCGAGGTGGTGGCCCGCACCGCCAAGGCGCCGCTCGTGATGGTGATGGCGCCGAACCGGCCGGAGAAGACGGTCGCCGAGGTGATCGCCGCCGCCAAGGCGCAGCCGGACAAATGGACCTTCGCGGTCGCGGCGCTGGGCGCGCCGAGCCATCTCGCGGCCATCGACTTCCTGCGGCGCGCCGGCCTCGACATGACGATCTCGCCCTATCGCGGCACCGCACCGGCGCTGACCGACGTGATGGGCGGCCACGTCCAGCTGCTGATCGATTCCTCCTTCGCGCTGCTGCCCTCGGCGCGCGACGGCAAGGTCAAGGCGCTCGGCATCGCCTCGCCGGAGCGTTCGAAGCTGGCGCCCGAGATCCCGACCATCGCCGAGTCCGGCATGCCGGGCTACCAGTGGCAGTCCTGGTACGGCATCTGGGCGCCCAAGGGCACGCCGCTTCCCATTCGCGAGCAGGTCAACGCGATCATGCGCGAGGCGATGGCCGATCCCGAGGTGCTGAAGCGCCTCGAGGCGACGCTGCTCGAGCCCGTGATCGAGACCATCGACGAGACCCGCAGCTACATCGCGCGCGAGGTGCCGCGGCTCGCCGCGCTGCTCGAGAGCGTGAACTTCAAGCCGCAGTGAGGACGCGGCTGCGATTGTTCGATCGTTCCGGACGGCGCCGGTCGTACTATCAGCCGGGAGCGCTTCCCGGCCTCGTGTCCCGGACGCGCTGCAACGCGTAGCGTTGCAGCGCGAGCCGGGACCCAGGGGCCATGACGTCGGGCCCCGCCGGCCTGACGAAAGCCCTCGTCACGAAACGCGACGCATGCGCCGTGGCGCCCCTAGGCCCCGGCTCTGCGGCGCTTCGCGCCTGCGGCCCGAGGCGCCTTGTCCGGGGCACGATACTCTGCCCGGAATGACGGGCGCGGAAACGACTTTCGGCCTTCGAATCACGAACGAACCGTGAATCACGCGCGTCCGCCGCCGCGGCGGACGTGCCCGTCTCGTCGAGTCGGAACGCCCCTGCCGGCGTGGCGTTGAGTCGTCGTTTGTACCGGAGTATGCCCGATGGCACCGCGTGCGAACTGGAAGGGCTATCTACGCCTGTCGCTGGTCTCCTGCCCGATCGCGCTCTACCCCGCGACCACGGACCGCGAGAAGATTCGCCTGAACCTGCTCGACAAGTCGACCGGCCACCGCATCCGCATGCAGAAGGTCGATGCCGACACGGGCGATCCGGTCGAGGCCTCCGACATCGTGCGCGGCTACAAGACCGCGGACGGCTATGTCGAGATCACCGACGAGGATCTGGACACGATCGAGATCGAGAGCTCGCGCACGCTCGACATCACGCGCTTCGTGCCGCGCGAGGAGATCGACGAGCTCTACAACGTGCGCCCCTATTACATCGTGCCCGACGGCGAGGCCGGCCGGCAGGCCTTCGCGGTGATCCGCGAGGCCATCAAGGCGCGGGGGATGGTGGCGCTCGGCCGCGTCGTGATCTCGAGTCGTGAGCACGTCATCGCGCTGGAGCCGCGCGGCAAGGGCCTGATGGGGACGCTGCTGCGCTACCCCTACGAGGTCCGCGACGAGACCGAGTTCTTCGACGACATTCCCGACGAGACGATCCCCAAGGAGATGATCGAGCTCGCCGGGCACATCATCGACACCATGACGGGCGAGTTCCGGCCCGACGAGTTCGAGGACCGCTACGAGACGGCGCTGCGCGACCTGATCGCCCGCAAGGAGGCCGGCGAATCCGTCCGCCATGCGCCGCAGAAGACCCCGTCCAAGGTGGTGAACCTGATGGACGCGCTGCGCCGCAGCGTCGAGGCGCAAGGGGATGCGCGACCGGGCCCGGAGCGCAAGCCGGCCACGCGGCGACGCGCCACCCCGTCCAAGTCGCCACGCGGTCGATCGTCGCAGCGACGGCGCGCGAGCTGATCCGACCCCGCGGTTCGGCGACGAAGGCCTGCGCCTTGCGGCACGCGCGGCGCCGGTGAGCCGGCCCCGCGGGGCCTACGGACTTCGCATGCACGGCATCATACTCAGTCACCTTGTTGCAACGCGAGCGCGCGCCCGACCTGCTATTTCCTTCGACCCCCGGCTCGTAGAGGCTTATCGTCACGGCACGCGTGCGCCGACGAGCCGGGATCGTGCAGGGCTTCGCCCGACACGTCGCATCTGATCTCTGCATCCGCTCTTCGGCACCGCAGCTTCGACGCCGCAGCCCCGGCTGCGGTGACATGCCGGGCCCCGCTACACGCGCCCGCCCCGCTCACGTGCGCATGCGCGCCACGCGGAGCAGGGGGGGCGAGACCGATGCTTTTCTGCATATTGCAAATCGTGCAGCATCCCGGCTGCGACAGTGACCGACGAGACTCTCCCCCGGCCGGAGGACCAGATGAGACTGACACGGACCACTGCCACCCTGATCGCCTCGGCGGCGACCGCCGCGCTCGTTTTCTCCCTTCCATCGCCCGCCCGTGCCGAGTTCCCCGAAAAGACGATCGAGATGACGACGCTGTTCGGCGGCCCGGCACAGACGATCAGCCAGGTGCTCGCCGATCTGATGTCGAAGAACATCGGCCAGCCCGTCATCACGGTCAGTCGGCCGGGCGGCGGCGGCGCCATCGGCTACACGTTCCTGCAAAGCGCGGCGCCCGACGGCTACAGCATCGTGTTCTCGTCGAACTCGATCTCGACCGTCTATTATCAGGGCAATCTCCCGTTCAACTACGCGGCGCTCGCCCCTGTTGCGCAGATCGGAATGGAGGTCCCGGTTCTCGCCGTGCGCTCCGACGCCGGCTGGAAGGATCTGAAGGCGATGCAGGACGCCGCGAAGGCGAGCGGCAAGAAGCTGCGCGTCGGCGTCTCGGGCCTCGGCACCTTCACGCACCTCGCCTCGGCGGCGCTGTTCAACCGCCTCGGTCTGCAGGTCGTCTACATTCCGTACGGCGAAGGCCGCGCGCCGGCCGAGCTGCTGGGCGGCCGCATCGACGCCGCGCTGCAGTGGGCCAGCCAGTTCGCCCCGCACGTGAAGGCCGGCACCATCAACGTGCTGTGCATGACCAGCAAGGAGAAGGTCGAGCTCCCGGTCGACACCGTCACGTGCGACTCCGCCGGTGCGAAGGGCCTCGATCTCACCATCTGGCGCGGCATCCACGCACCCAAGGACACCCCGCCGGCCGTGATCGCCAAGCTCGAGGCCTCGATCAAGCAGGCCGTCGACTCGCCCGACTTCAAGAAGGCGGGCGACAATCTCGGCTTCTCGCCGCTCTACAAGTCGGCCAAGGACTTCGGCGCCATGGTGGCGGAGAACGACAAGGAGATCGGCGAGCTGATGACCGAGCTCGGCATCAACAAGAAGGGCAAGTAGACGGCTCGCGAGGCGGGCGCCCCGCGCCCACCCGCACGTCGCTCCGGCCGCGCCGACCGCCCGCTTCGCGCGATCTCCAGTCTCACCCTCTCTCGAACCAGACAGCGTAACGGAGCCTCAGATGACGGCCGACCGCGGGCGCGATCTCGTGACCGGAACCCTTCTGCTCGTCGTCGCACTCGTGTGGATCGGCCTCGTCCTGACGACGATCCCCGACGCGCCCGGCAGCCCGTCGAGCGCCAGGACGTTCCCGCTCGCCTCCGGCATCGCCCTCGCGGTGCTCGCCGGAGTCGTGCTGGTCGGCGCGATCGTTCGGCCCTCGGCCGCGTCGACGCAGAAGGTCGGCCCCGGCCTGGACGCGCTCGAGTGGCGCGGCATCGCCGCCACCTTCGGGTTCCTGGCCGCCTACATCCTGCTGCTCAAGCTCACCGGCTTCCTGATCGGCACCGTCGTCGTGCTCGCGGCATTCCTCTATCTCGTGCTCGGCAAGCGGTCGCCTTGGCTGCTGATCGGCTATCCGGTCGGCTTCGCGTTGGCGATCTGGCTGATCCTCGGAAAGCTGCTCGCCGTCTATCTGCCGGTCGGCGAGCTGATCAACCTGTTCTGAGGATCGCGCCATGGACATCTTCATGACCGCGCTCGCCGCATCGCTGAGCTGGCAGGCGCTGCTCGGCACCTTTTTCGGCGCGCTGGTCGGCCTCATCTTCGGCGCCATCCCGGGCCTCACCTACTCGATGGCGCTCGCCATGGTGCTGCCCATCACCTTCACGATGGGTCACACGGCCGCCATCGCGCTGCTGCTGGGCACCTATATCGGCGGCATGACGGGCGGCGCCGTCTCCGCCATCCTGATCGGCGTGCCGGGCACGCCCTCGGCCGCCGCCACGGTGCTGGACGGCGAGGTGATGGCGAAGAAGGGGCAGGCCTCGATCGCCATCGGCATCGCCACCATCGCGGGATGTGTCGGCGGGATTCTCAGCCTGATCGTCATGCTGGTCTCGGTCGACGCGCTGGCCCGTGTCGCCATCTCGTTCGGCCCGGCCGAGATCACGGCGCTCGTGGTGTTCGGCCTCTCCACCATCTGCGGGCTCGCCGGCGGCTCGCTGGTCAAGGGCCTGATCGGCGGCGTGATCGGCCTGATGCTGATGAACATCGGCCAGGATCCGATCGACGGCGTGCCGCGCTTCACCTTCGGCACCACGGCGATGCTGCAGGGCGTCGACCTCCTGGTCGCGATGATCGGCCTGTTCGCCGTGCCGCACGTCGTCACCGTGTTCGCGACCTACTGGCGCGGCAAGGAGATGCGCATCGAGGCGGGCAATGTCCGCACCGAGCTGCCGTCCTGGCGGCTCCTGCTGTCGCAACGGTGGAACTTCGTCCGCTCCGCGGCGATCGGCACGGTGGTGGGCGCCATCCCGGGCACCGGCGGACCGATCGCCGCGTTCCTGGCCTACGACCAGGCGAAGCGCTGGTCGAAGCACCCCGAGACGTTCGGCAAGGGCGAGGTGTCGGGCGTGGTCGCGCCGGAGGCGTCCAACCACGCCGTCACGGGCGGCGCCATGATCCCGCTGATCGGCCTCGGCATCCCGGGCGATCCGGCGACCGCCATCATCCTGGGCGGCCTTCTGATCCACGGCATCCAGCCGGGACCGCTGCTGTTCATGGAGAAGCCCGACGTGATCACGTCGATCTATCTCCTGTTCGTCCTCGCCTATGTCGTCACGGCGCTGATCCAGCTCTTCGGCGTGCGCCTGTTCGTCAAGGCGCTGCGGGTGCCGCCGCACCTGATGGCGGTCGGCATCCTGGTGATGTGCGTGATCGGCTCCTTCGCGATCCGCAACTCGCTGTTCGACGTCGGCGTGATGGGCCTGGTCGGCTTCGTCGCCTACTGGCTGATCAAGGGCGGCATCCCGGCGACCCCGATCCTGCTCGGCCTGGTGCTCGGGCCCACGCTGGAGCGCGAGGCGCGCACCGCCCTGATCATGTCGGAAGGCTCGCCGGCGATCTTCGTGGAGTCCTACACGGCGCTGCTGTTCTGGGGGTTTGCCCTGATCATTCTGGGCAGCCAGGCCATCGGAATGATGCGGGCTCGCAAGAACGGGGCCGGAAACAAGCCGGGCAAGGCGACGGCGTGACCGCCGGGAGGGCGCTCCGCGCCCGTCGCCGAGCCAATTCGGGGCCGACCGTCCGGCCGGCCCGCTTCCGCACCGGATCGGCGACCGCAGACCGGGCGACATCCATCGACCGAGGACCACCATGACCTCACCGCTCGTCTCGAACGACTGGCTGGAGAGCCACCTCACCGATCCCGATCTTCGGATCATCGAGATCTCGGGCGAGGCCGAGCCACGGCCCTATTGCGACGCCCACATTCCGGGCGCCACCTTCCTGTTCTGGAAGGATGCGTGCTGGCACCCCACCGACCGTGAGCTGATCACGCCGGAAGCGCTCGCCGCGATGTTCGGCCGGCTCGGCATCGGCCCCGAGACCACCGTCGTGCTCTACGGCGAGCCGGTGCAGTACGGCACCTACGCCTACTGGGCCTTCACGATGGCGGGCCACAAGAACCTCAAGGTGCTCGACGGCGGCCGCCGCAAGTGGATGCAGGAGAACCGTCCGCGCTCGCAGACGGTGCCGCACCACGCGCCGGTTCCCTATTCCACGCCGGCCCCCGACCTCTCGATGCGGCTCGGCCGCGACGACGTGCGCGCGAAGCTCGGACGGCCGGAGCGGCTGCTGCTCGACGTCCGCTCGGCCGAGGAATATCTCGGCGTGCGTCTCGCCGAATACGCCACGGCGTTCGATCACGGCGCCATGCGCTACGGCCGCATCCCCGGCGCGCAGCATCTCTACTTCCGCTGCGTCCTGAACGACGACAACGGGTTCAAGACACCCGACGAGATGCGCCGCGCGCTCGCCGTCGCGGGTGTCGATCCGGGTCGCTACGAGGACGTCGTCGTGTACTGCCGGATGAGCCATCGCGCCACCCTGGTCTGGGTCGCGCTGGAGAAGCTCCTCGGCTACCGCAACATCAAGATCTACGACGGCTCCTGGACCGAATGGGGCAGCATCGTCGGGTTCCCCGTCGAGAAGTGATCGCCCGCGAGCGCGCCCGGCGCGCCGGACCGAGAAGGACAGTGCGATGACCGCGACCACCACAGCGACCGCTCCTAACGACTATCACGTCCCGCCGACCATGAAGGCCTGGGTGCTGGACGATCCCGGCCAGCTCCGCCTCACCGAGAAGCCGGTGCCGCAGCCGGGCCACGCCGAGGTGCTGGTGCGCATCGACGCCATCGCGTTCTGCGCCGGCGACATCTCGATCATCACCAGGGGGCCGCCCGCCCTGATCGAAGGCGGCAAGCCGTTCAACAAGAACTTCACCCCCGGCCACGAGTACATGGGGACCGTGGTGAAGCTCGGCACCGGGGTCGACGAGTTCGCGGTGGGCGACCGCGTCGTCGTCGAGGTGCATTACGGCTGCGGCCGCTGCGAACGCTGCCGCGCCGGCATGTACACGGCCTGCCTGAACTACGGCATGAACTACAAGGGGCACGACAAGGGCCACCGCGCCAACGGCTTCACCACCGACGGCGGCTTCTGCGAGTATCAGGTCAATCACGTCGCGACCCTGATCCACGTGCCCGACGGCGTCGGCGACGAGGAGGCGACCCTGATCGTCACGGCCGGCACGGCCATGTACGCGCTCGACACGCTCGGCGGGCTGATCGCGGGCGAGAGCGTCGTGGTGCTCGGGCCCGGCGCGATCGGCCTGATGGTGACGGCGGTGGCGAAGGCACTCGGCGCCGATCCGGTGATCCTCACCGGCACGCGCGAGGCGCGTCTCGCGCTCGGCAAGCGCATGGGCGCCGATCACGTCGTCAACATCCGCAACGAGGACCCGGTCGAGGCGGTGCGCCGCATCACGGGCGGGCGCGGCGTCAACTACGTGGTCGAGGCCTCGGGCGATCCGAACAGCCTCAACGTCGCGACCGACATGCTCAAGCGCGGCGGCAAGGTGTGCCTGGTCGGCTTCCCGGAGGAGAAGGCCTCGGTCGATCTCGCCAAGCTGATCCGCCAGCACATCTCGGTGTTCGGCATCCGCGGCGAGGGTCGCAGCGCCACCCACCGCTGCGCGGCGCTGATCTCGCAGAAGCGCTTCGACCCGAAACCGATCCACACCCACACGTTCCCGCTCGGCGAGGTGCCGACCGCCTTCCGCTACGCCCGCGACCGCATCGAGGACGCCATCAAGGTGGTGGTGAAGATGCGAGAGTGAGTGGCGACGCGCGTGGCTCTTCTTCGTCATGCCGCGGGGAAGACGGCGCCTGCGCTCCCTCTCCCCGCGCGCGGGGAGAGGTGAAGAAGCGCCTCGGCGGTTCACCTCGGCCCGCCTCGCTCAATCCTTCTCCAGCATCTCGGCGACCGTGACGCGACGGCCTTCGCGGGCCGAGACGGTGCCGGCCCGCACCACGGCGAGCGACTGGTAGCCGTGGACGCCGTCGGTCTCGGGCTTCGCCTGCCCGCGCACCGCCGCAGCGAACTCCTCCAATTCGTCGCGGATCGCGTCGTTCTTCTCGAACGGGATCGCCTCGACCTTGTCGGAGTGCCGTTTCTGCAGGCGCAGGCCGCCGTGCAGGTCGTAATAGGCGGTCGCCTCCTTGCCGTAGATGTTCATCAGATAATACTCGCCGGCCGAGGCATAGCAGGCGTTGACCGTGGAAAGCGCGCCGTTCTCGTGCTCGAGGATCATCGAGGCGACGTCCGGATTGTCGCCGGGCAGCACGAGCTGGGACGCGCGCCCCGACACCGCGACGACCGGCCCCATCAGGTAGCTGAGCACGTCGATGTAGTGGATGCCGATCTGCAGCATCACGCCGCCCGGCATGCCCTCCGCCGTGTGGCGCCAATGATGCGCGTCGAACTTGCCCAGCCGGTCGCGGCTGATGTTCGATTCGGCGTTGACGAGGCGACCGAACACGCCGGCGTCGATCTGCTGCTTGATCCAGCGGAACTGACTCTCGCGACGGCGCTGATAGCCGAGCTGCAGCACGATGCCGTGCCGCTTCGCGACCTCGGCGATGGCGCGGCCCGTCGCGACATTGTTGGCGATCGGCTTGTCGAGAAAGACGTGCTTGCCGGCGGCGGCGGCCTGTGCGGTGGTCTCCAGATGCACGTTGTTCGGCGTCGTGTTGACGATGCCCTCGATCGACGGATCGGCCAGCATCTCCTCGTAACTCGCGACCGTCTTGCAACCGTACTTCTTGGCGAAGGCGTCGCGCTTGTCGGCCGTGCGGGTGTAGCAACTCACGATCTCGATCTTGCTCGACCGCGCGATGGCGTCGGCCAGCACGTCGGACCACCAGCCCATGCCGATGCAGCCGACGCGTACGGGTGAGGTGTTGCTCATGGGGTTCGACCAGGTTGTTGTGAAGTTCGGATGGAGAAGCGCGAAGGCTCAAAGGAGCTGGTCATTCCAGGGCGCGGGCGAAGCCCGCGAGCCCGGAACTCATATCCCCGGTGTCGATGATCGACCGTATCACAGGGGTTACGGGTCCCGGGTTCGGCCCTCCGGGCCGCCCCGGGACGACCGGAGTCGGAGGGAGGTGCCGTCACTTCCCGTCGATCGACACCGACGCGCCGATCGACCGCACCGCCTCCTCGGCGATCTGCGCGTCCATGTCCCAGCTGCCGCCCGAGACGCCGACGCCGCCGACGCATTCGCCGTCGATGATGATCGGGCAGCCGCCTTCCATGGCGGTCCAGTTCTCCGGGCCGGCGGCGAGCGCGAGGCCGAGCGCATGGGCGACGTCGAGCGGCTGGGCGACGGCACCCTTCGAGGTGGTCGGCCGCTTGTTGGAGGCGCAGCAGCGCGCCTTGGTGGTCGAGGAATGCACCAGATGGAAGCGCGCCGTGTCCATGCGCTCCAGCAGCAGCAGATTGCCGCCGCCGTCGACGATCGCCACGGCCACCTGGATGCCGGCCACGCGGGCCTTCTCCATGGCGGTTTCCAGGATTTTTCTGGCGCCCGCATTGGTCAGGCGCTTCGCGCTCGCGGTGTACATGGGGTTCTGCTTCGGAGCTCGGTTTCGGGTTTCGTTTCGGAACGCCATTGTCGGGGCGGCGGAGTCGCGACGCAAGACCGCCCGGCCGCATCGCACCCGCGCACGCATGGCTCGCCGCACTTCGAATGCAATGGATGCAGGGCTCGGGCTACCCACAGCACTTGTCATACAGAGTTGGCCGGCCGCGCCTGCGGCACGCCGCCGCGCCCGACCGATTTCCCGCGCATCCCCGCAGGCGCCCGCACGTTCGCCCGGCTCGCCATCGCCCGCGAATCACCGCGCCGGGGCGGCCCATACGAAAAGGGAGCGGGGGGTCGCCCCGCTCCCTCGTCTCGTTGGCCGTCTGTCGTTCGGCCGATTGCTGCGCCGCGAAAGGCGGGCGGCCGTGTAGTCGCTCAGGCGAGCCCGTGCGCCACCTTGCTGGCCTGCTCCTGCGCCTTGAAGGTGTTGAACCGGGGCAGGAACTTGTCCCAGTCGATGAGATGGGCGTCGAGCTCCGGCCCGTCGATGCAGGCGTGCTTGCGGACCATCTTGCCGTCCACCGTGATCGGCACCATGCAGGCGCCGCACATGCCGGTGGCGTCGACCATGATCGAGTTGAGGCTCGCCACCGTCTTGACCCCGTAGGGCTTGGTGAGGTCGGAGACCACCCGCATCATGATCGGCGGACCGATGGTGATCACCTCGGCGATCTTGCGGCCCTTCGACGTCTTGTCGTTCTTCAGCATCTCCTCGAGCGGCGTCGTGACGAAGCCCTTGATGCCGTAGGTGCCGTCGTTGGTCGCGTAGATCAGGTCGAGCTGGTCGCCGTACTTGGCCTTCAGCTTGCCCATCCGCTCGTCGTCGCCGGTCCAGAACAGGAACTCCTTCGAGCGGAATCCGGCGATCAGCGTGACGTGGTTGCCCATCTCCAGATGCGCGCGGGCGATCGGATAGACGGGCGGCAGGCCGACGCCGCCGGCCGTGAAAACCACGGTCTGGTCGGGACCGTAGTGGTGCAGCTCGCTCGCCCGGCCGAGCGGGCCGGCGATGCCCGCGAAGGCGTCGCCGATCGTCATCTGGTTCATCATGAGCGTCGAGGTGCCCATGCCCTGGATGACCAGGTCGATGGTGCCGGCCTCGGCGTCCCAGTCGGCGAGCGTCAGCGGAATCAGCTCGCCGTCGTCCCAGCCGAGCACCCGGACGAACTGGCCGGCCTTGGCCGACTGCGCCACCATCGGGGCCCGCACCTTGAACTCGACGATGCCGCCGGCGAGCGGGATCTTCTCGACGATGGTCTGCTTGACCTGGCCGAGCTCGGTGTACCGCGCGGCCTTCGCCACCCGCGCCTTGATCTCGGCCGGCGTGAACGGAATCTCGCCGACGATCTCGCGCGCCGCCGCCTGGCCGTCGCCGGCCGCCCGGATCGCGGTCGAGCCGCCGCGGGCCGCGTCGCCACCCGAGTAGACGTCCTTGATCGAGGTTTTCTGCGTGCCCTCGCCGACCTCGATGGTGCCCCATTTCGAGGTCTTCAGGTCGGGCTCGGCGTCCTTCATGATCGGGTTCGCCGTGTTGCCGAGCGCCATGATCACGAGATCGACCGGCACCCGTTCGGTCTCGCCGGTGGCGACCGGCGCGCGGCGACCCGACTTGTCGGGCGGGCCGAGCTCGTTGACGGCGAGCACCGCGTGGCTGACGAAGTGGGTCTTCTCGTCGCCGATGAACTCGATGGGCGCGCGCAGCACGGCGAGGTTGATGCCTTCCTCGAGGGCGTGGTGCAGCTCCTCGACGCGGGCCGGCATCTCGCTCTTGGTGCGGCGGTAGACGATCGTCACGTTGGCGCCGAGCCGGCGAGCCGTGCGGGCGGCGTCCATGGCGGTGTTGCCGCCGCCGATGACGAAGACCTCCTTGCCCTTGGTCTCGGGCAGCGGCGTCTCGTACTTCTCGTCCAGCGCCCGCATCAGGTTGACGCGGGTGAGGAACTCGTTGGCCGACATGACGCCGAGATAGTGCTCGCCCGGCACGTTCATGAAGGTCGGCAGGCCGGCGCCGGTGCCGACGAAGATCTTCCAGAAGCCGGCGTCCTTGAGGTCGTCGAGCGTCGCGGTCTTGCCGACCACGAAGTTCTTCACGAAGCGGCCGCCGAGCAGGTTGATCTTCTCGACGACGTCGTCGATCAGCGTGTTGGGCAGGCGGAACTCCGGGATGCCGTAGCGCAGCACGCCGCCGAGGTCGTGGAACGCCTCGAACACCGTGACCGGGAAGCCCTCGGCCGCCAGCAGATAGGCGTTGATCAGGCCGGACGGGCCGGAGCCGACCACCGCGATCGGCGGCTTCTCGGCGCGCGCCCACGGGCTGATCACGCCGGCGAAGCGCTCGGCCGGCTTGGGGCCGACCAGCTTCTCGCGCTCGGGCAGGAACCATTCGAGCTGGCCGATCTCGATCGGCCGGCGCGTCTGCTTGCAGACGCCCTGGCACTGCAGCTCTTGCGGACACACGCGGCCCGTCACGTTGGGCAGCGGATTGCAGCTCTCGATCAGCTCCAGCGCCTGGCGGAACTTGCCGTTGCCGAGCAGCTCCAGCATCTCGGGGATGTGGATCTTGACCGGGCAGCCACCCTTCGGCTCCTTCTTGCCGTGGATGATCACGCCGATCTCGCACGGCTTGTCGGTGCACTGCTTGTCGCGCAACACCTCGAGCCACACGAACATCTCGACCTCGCGCTCGGTGTAGCCGAGCGCCATGTAGCCGAGATAGCCGGTGTTCACGAGCGCGAAGTCGCCGACGCGCTCCTCGGGCGGGCGGATGTAGGGCGGGATGAAGGCGTCGAACGGCCACTTCGCCGACAGGCCCTTGAACATCGGGTACTTGTCGGACAGGTGATCGTCGAGCGCCTTCACGAACTTGCGCTTGAAGCGCATTGGCATCGACCAGATGAAGCGTTGCAGGAGCACGCTCATCTCGTCGTTGCGCAGCAGCAGGTTCCAGAACGTCCGCGTGAAGGCGGGGCTCAGCTCCTCCTGCTGGAACTCCCAGGCGATCGCCTGCACGCCGTCCGACACGAAGGTGCCGCGCAGCGACTTCGGATCGCCGAGGAGACGTTTCTTGAGAAGCTCGAGCTGCTTCTGGAACAGCTCGACGGCTTCGGAGGATTCGAGCTCCTCGAGCTGATTGCGCGTCTGCTCCAGCGCCTGCGTGGTCTGGGCGTAGCGCAGCAGCTGCTCCTGGGGATTGGCGGTGCTCATCGCACGATCTCCGCGTCGCAGCCGGCCGCCGCCTTGGCGAGCCGGGCCTTGAGGTCCGGCGTGACCGTCACCTTTTCGAGCGCGCCCGGGATGGTGTGGGCGACCTCCTTCGGCACGCCGTCGACCATGATCCTGATCCGCTCGAACAGCTCGGGGACCTGCTGGTAGCAGGTCTTGCAGTTGGTGCAGGCGGCGACGTCCTCGTCGCGGATGTGCGGCAGGGCCGAGCCGTTGGCCTTGGCGGCGGCCGCCGGAGCGGCCGCGGCGGCACCCGGCGCGGCCCCGAAGGGCGCCAGCGCACCGGCGAGCGCGGTCGGCGACGGGGCGCTCGACGAGGCGGCGAGCTCGCTCATCGCGCGGGCGATGGTGTCGAGCGTCGACTCCTGCGTCTGCACGGCCTGCTCGTAGCGCGACTTCAGCGCCTCGAGCTCGACGCGGTGGTCGGCGTCCAGCCGCTCGATCGGCCGGCCGGCGAGGTACTGGAGCGTCCGCCAGTAGCGCCGCCGCTCCTCGACCAGATGCACGATGGTGTTGGAGACCTCGAGCTTCACGAGCCGCTTGTCGGCGTCGGTCGACCACACGAACGGCACCTTGCCGGCGCGCGCCGCCGGATCGAGCGCGACGAAGTCCTCGACCGGGACCGCGTCGGCCTCGTTCTTCAGCGGACGGAACTGCTTCTTGAAGCGGGTCTCCTCCTGGGCGAAGTAGGCCGGGGTGAGCACCACCTCCTTCAGCTTGGTGACGCCCTCCTCGACATGCTCGATCGTGGTCGTCGTCCAGTCCTTGTCGAGGTCCGGGTTGCCGTCGAGCGAGAACCAGCCCTTGCGGCTGCGGTCGGCGCCCGGATCGTGCACGAACACCGGGTTCATGCGCGCCTCGACGGCGAGGCGAGCGCGGCGGCTGGCGGCCGCGTCGGCGATGCCGTGCTCGGCCTGGCACGGCGTGTAGACGTCGAGCACGGCCGGCGACGAGGTGTGGTTGAGATAGCGCGTCACGTTCTGCAGGAAGTGCTGCTGCAGCGCCGTCGAGGTCTGCACCACGAAGACGTTCGGGTGGAACGCGGCGATCAGGCCGAGCTCCTTGCGGTCCTCCTGCTTGCCGGCATGGGCGGCGCCGAAGCGCGACAGATCCGAGTCCTGACCGGTGAGGCTCGCCGTGGAGGCCTGGCCGCCCGTGTTGGAGTAGACGCCGGTGTTGAGCACCACGACCTTGACGGGCGTGTTGGTCGCCAACAGCCGCGACAGCGCGCCGAAGCCGATGTCGTAGGTGGCGCCGTCACCGCCCATGCTGATCACGGTCGGCAGCAGCGACAGCTCCTCCGGCGTGAACTGCGACCACGCGAAGGTGCGGAAGAACTTGTCGTGCATGCCCGGATCGTAGGCGTCGTCGAGCTCGAGCTTGGCGATCCGCATCGCCTTCACGTCGTCGACGGCCGAGGCCGTGAGCCCCTCGAACAGCCCCTTGGCGACCGCCGGCGTGTCCTGGAACAGGCTGTTCACCCACGGGTCGTTGTAGGGGTTGAACGGGAAGGTCGAGGCATAGACCGACGAGCAGCCGGTGGCGTTGGCGATCACGGCCGAGGCCGGGCCGTTGCCGGTCGGGCCGCTCTCCAGCAGATACTGGCGCTTCTCCAGCACCTCGATCACGCCGGCGATGCGCTCGCGCCGCACCTTGTCGTCCTGCACGGACGGAAGCTTCGCCTTGAGCTTGTCGATCACGCTCTCCAGCTCGCGCAGATGGTCCTTGCGGCGCTTGGTCTGGATCGCGTTGTTGGTCGAGGTGACGAGGCGGATCGCCGTCACCTCGCCGCAGCCGCGGCAGGCGCCGTGGCCGCCCGTGGTGGCGTAGTAGTTGGCGCGGTCGAGCATCAGCCGCTTGGTGTCGCCGTCGGCCGTCAGCGCCGTGTCGGTGAAGCGGGCCGGCGTGTTCGGCGTCTGGCTGAGGAACTCGAAACGGGTCTGCAGGCTGTCGAGGAGCGCGGCGTCCTGCTCGCGCGCCTTGAGAGCGCCCGGGCCGCAGACGTCGATGCACTCGAGGCAGCCGGAGCACTTCCACGGATCGATCGCCACCGAGTAGAGGCCGCCGGTGCCGGGCTTCTCCTTCTCCATGGAGTCGAAGAACGGCCGGGTGCGCGCCACCGGGAACTCGACCAGCACCTCGGCGAGCTTGCCGAGATTGCGCTTGAGCGTCGGATTGTCGACGTCGAGGGCGGCGGCCGCGGCCGCGACCACCTCGCCGAACGCCTTGGCGTCCTTGCTGCCGCGATAGGCCTCGCGCACCGCGTCGGCGAGCGCGAAGACGCGATCGCGCACCGCCTCGCGCTGCGCCTCGACGAGGTCGAGATGCTTGAGGCCGGTGAGCAGCAGGTCGTGGATGTCGTGCACCGTGTTGGGGATCGCGGCGTCCGGGCAGACCAGCGTGCATTCCATGCAGCCCGTGCACAGCGCCGGCTCGAACTCCGGCACGTCGCGACGGAACAGGCCCTTGTCCTTCCAGGCGGCCGAGCCGGCCGGCATGAACATGCCGGTGCCGGGCAGCACCGGCGCCTCGCCGATGGTGCCGTCGCGGAACGGCGCGGCGATCACCTCCTCGTAATAGGCGCGATCGAAGATGCCTTCGGCCGGCGCGGCGCCGGCCGCCTTGCACATCGCCGCCGAGATGGCGACGGTGCGCAGCTGCTGCACGCCCGCCTCGGTCTCCGCCTCGACGAACTCCGGCCGCGTGTAGTCGAGCGCCTGCGTCGCTTCCAGGCCCTCCTTGATCACCGCCATGTTGCCGTCGACCACGGCGGCGCCCTTGGAGCCGAACTTCTTGGAGAGCTGCTGCTGCACCTTCTTCAAGATCACGTCCATCGAGGCGTCCGCGACGATGCGGTCGACATGGCCGCACACCGCGCCGATGAAGGCGATGCCCATCATGCGGGTCTCGAGCTCGGGCGTCGGCGCGTGGCGCTTGGCGACCGCGAAGCCGTCCACCACGAACATCTTGATCTTCTTGTCGCGGATCGTCTTGCGGGCGCGCTTGGGCAGATCCTTCCACACCTCGAGCGGCGAGAGGTTCGACTGCAGCACGAAGGTGCCGCCCTCGACCAGGCCGCGCAGCGGGTTGGTGTGGCTGAACACCTTGTGGTCCGGCGACACGACGATCTCGACGTCCTCGATCTCGGCGTTGGTGATCTTCACCGGCTCGGGGCTGAGCGTGATGTAGTAGTTGGTCGGCGCGCCGCTCTTCTCCGAGCCGTATTTGGGCGAGGCCTTGGAGTGCATGTCGAGCACGCCGGCCAGGATGTCGGTGAGGAGCTTGCCGGTCGCGATGGTGCCGTAACCACCGACCGAGTGGAAGCGCACCCGGAAGGCCGATGGCGGCAGGAGGTTCGGGTTCGCCTCGGTCTCGAGCGCCATCAGCTCGGTCTCGGGATAGGCCTCCTTCAGCCTCTCCTGCAGGGCGGCGAGACGCGGGCTCGGATCCTTGGCGAAGAACTGCGAGCCGAGATAGACGAACGGCGCGTTCTTGGTCTCCATGTTCTTGAACGCGGCGATCAGGTGGCGCGGCTGCAGGTCGTGGGCGCCGAGGCCGAAGATCGCGGTCGTCATCTTGGGCAGGCGGTCGAGCGCCGGGATGCCCGGGTGGCGGGTGCCGTTGGTGGCGTTCTCGATGCCCTTGAACAGCGCCTGGGTGACGAAGCTCGTCAGCGCCGTGACGTCGGAGCGCTCCAGCACCGTGACGGCCGTCTTGCCCTTCAGGGCGGCGACCAGTTCGGCCTCCGGGAACGGCTGCAAGAGCTTGATCGACACCACGCCGACCTTCTTGCCCTGGCTGCGCAGATGCGCGACCACCGCCTCGACGTCGTCCGTCACGGAGCCGAGGCCGACCATCACGTGCTCGGCGTCGTCGCACATGTAGGTCATCACCGGCTTGTACTCGCGGCCGGTCAGCGCCGCGTACTCGGCCATCGCCTCGCGCACGAAGCGCGGCACGTCGCGCACGAAATGGGTGCGGTGGTCGACCGAGCCGGCCTGGAAGTCGGGCTGGTTTTGCACGCCGCCGGTGAGGCCCGGATTGTGCACGTCGACGAGCGCCGGCACGAGCTGACGGGTGCCCTTCTCGTAGGCGTTGGTCCACTGCCGGGTCCAGGCGCCGCGCAGCTCCTCCGGCACCAGCGCCAGCGTGTCGCCGATCAGCGACGCGGCGTTGTCGGTCTCCACCTGCTCGGCTTCCGTCTTCAGCCAGGTGCGCAGCTTGGCGAGGTCGGCCGGAGCGAAGTCGCCCTCGTGCTTGATCAGCCACAGCTCGAGCTGATGCACGCGGCCCTTGGCGCCGAACAGGATCTCCTGCGCTACGGTCGGGCACTTGATGCGGCCGGCCGGATCGCCGAGGAACTCGCGGATCAGCTCCGGCTCCGGCATCAGCGCCTCGCTCATCATGTGCGAGGTGGCGAAGCCGTCCATGGCGTTGGCGACCGGGATCAGCGAGGTGGCCGACACCTTGTAGGAGATCACGGCGAGGTCGGCCGCCTCCTGCGGGTTGGAGCCGAACAGGATCGTGTAGCCGGACTGCAGCAGCGCGTAGACGTCGTCGTGGCCGGCCATCACGTTGAGCGAGTGCTTCGACACCACGCGGGCGGCGACCTGCAGCACGAAGCCGCCGACCTTCTTGCCGACCGTCACGTAGTGGGACTCGAGCCCGTACAGGATGCCCTGGCTGGACGAGGCGTTGGAGACGAACTTGGCGCCGGTGAGCGCGGCACCGAGCGCGCCGGACTGGGCCGAATGCTCGCCCTCCGGCTCGAAGAAGAACGGATGCTTGCCCCAGACGTTGCAGCCGCCGGCGGAGCGGAAGGCCTCGTAGATTTCGGAGATCTCGGTGGACGGCGTGATCGGATAGCCGATGACGCCGCCGCAGACGTGCCCCATCACCTGGGCGACGGCACCGTTTCCGTTGATGACAGTCGGAATGCCCGAGTATTTCGCGTTCATCTGTTGCGTCCGTCTGGTACGTGATCTCGCGCCGAGCAGGCGTCCGTCGCTCGCATGGGAGCCGGGGCGACCGTGGTCGCTCGAACCTTCGGTTATCGACGTTTCGTCCCTGGCTTTTGTCCGGGTCGCGCGCCGAGTCGTGCTCAGGCGCGCCCTCCCGCCTTGACTGGAAGCGTTCTACTCCCCGGCTACCCCCCTCGCTCTGACTATTGTCAAAGGCTTCGGGCCGCACCGTCGTGCCGCAATGCGGAAAAACCGCCGTCGATCTCACATCGATGTTGCGCCCGGCGAGGGTCGCGTTGGCACGACGAGCGCATCACGGTGGTCGTCATGGTCGCATCCCGGTCCCGGAAACCCGCTTGCGACAGGACTTTCCCCTCGTCGATCCGAGCTTCACGCGGCGCGACGACGACGCGGTCCGACCCGCTGCAGTGCGGCATCGACGATCCGCGGCCCCGCGCCGGCCGCAAACCAGTCATGTGAAATATCAACTGATGGGGAAGCTGGCCGGCACGCTGATATGTCGCATCCGGTCGCGCGGATGTCGGACGGCGGACCGTCGGCCACCGGCGTCGCCCGAATCGTCGCCCCGGCGAACGCGGCTCGGGGGTTCTGCGGCGTCGCACGGGCGCGTCCGCGGGCAGCGCCGATCATAGCCCGGCGCTATCGATCCCATAGGCACTCGGCATTTCAGTTCGAGGCTCTCCGCCGCGATATTCGCATCACCGGCTTCGAGACGAAGCCCCCGCGAATACCGAAGGAGATCGACATGACCCGCAAGACCCTCGCCCTCGCCGCCCTCGTCGCCGCCACGCTGGTGTCGGCCCAGAGCATCGTGAACGCCGCGCCCTATGGCGACCAGGGCAGCCGCTACGTCGAGACCGGCCACGGCGCCGTCGAGACCGGCTCCGACCAGGCCAAGGGCGGCATCCGCTGACCCGCATCACCCCCGAACACACATTCGATCAGACTGACAGGAGAACCCCCATGAACACGCTCAAGATCGCGCTCGTCGCCCTCGCCACCCTCGTCTCGGCCCAGAGCATCGTGAATGCCGCGCCGTATGGCGACCAGGGCAGCCGCTACGTCGAGACCGGCCACGGCGCCGTCGAGACCGGCGAGGACCGCGCCAAGGGCGGCATCCGCTGACGCCCGTCACCCCCGAACGAGCCAATCATCAGACTGACAGGAGAACCCCCATGAACACCCTCAAGATCGCGCTCGTCGCCCTCGCCACCCTCGCCTCGGCCCAGAGCATCGTGAACGCCGCGCCCTATGGCGACCAGGGCAGCCGCTACGTCGAGACCGGCCACGGCGCCGTCGAGACCGGCTCCGACCAGGCCAAGGGCGGCATCCGCTGAGCCGCAGAGCAGAGACGGGGGCCGGTGCGCGCCGGCCCCTCGTCTGCCGGCCTCGCGTCGGCGATCCGATTGCCCCGCATCGGGGGCGTGTTATAGATCGGCCGTCGCCCCGGGCGTCGGTCCGCAAAACCCGTCCGCGGCGATCCCGCGCGCGACGCGGTGGATGTCAGTCGAGGCCTCCCATGTCCGATCCGGACCGGTCCGCTTACGAATGCTGCCGCGATATGGAGGCGCCGCTGTGCGACCGCCTCGGCGCGCTCGACGCGAGCTACCGGGAGACGATCCCGGCGCTGCACGAGGTGACCGACCGCCTGGTCGCGCGCCTGCGCGAGAGCGGCGTCGGCGCCACGGCCCCGCAGGTCGGCGACCTGATGCCGGACTTCCTGCTGCCCGACGCGAACGGACGGCTGGTCGGTCTCGACGATCTGCTGGAGACCGGCCCGGTGGCGCTGGCGTTCCACCGCGGCCACTGGTGCTCGTATTGCCGGCTGAGCGTCGACGCGCTGGCGAAGGCGCGCGCGGCCGCCGACTCGGCCGGGCTTCACATGGTGGCCATCGTGCCGGACCTGCAGGAGTTCGCGCAGAGCTTCGCGGCGGACGCGCGCGGCGCCCTCCCGGTGCTGTGCGACGTCGACAATGGGCTCGCCGCCAGCCTCGATCTGGTCGTCTGGATGGGCGACGAGATGCTCGACCTGACAAAGAAGGCCGGCATTGACCTGCCCCGCTACCAGGGCAACGACTCGTGGTCGCTGCCGATCCCCGCGACCTTCGTGGTCGGCCGCGACCGGCGGATCCTGGCGCGCTTCGTCGATCCGGACTATCGCAAACGGATGTCGATCGAGGCCATGCTCGCCGCCGTCAAACCGACGGCCTGATCGGCATCGCGGCGGATCTGATTCGGTAGCGTGCCCCGCCGAGGCGGCGCCGCTCACGCCAGCAGGCGCTTCCAATTGCAGGCGCGCAGCATCTTCATCGCGGCGGTCGCGGCCGGCGAGCGCTCGCGGCCGGCGACGCCGTAGAGATAGATGGTCCGCTCCAGCTCGAAGCCGGCGAGCGGCGCCCGCACCACGCTGGCGCCCGACAGCGCGCTCGCCGGCGCGACCGCGACGCCGAGATCGGCCTCGAGGAAACGAACGAGATCGCGCTCGCTGTGCAGCTCGTGCGCCCGGTCGACGTCGATGTCGGCCTTGCGCAGCAGCTCGGCGATGCGGCCGGCGTGCTCGCAATAGACGCGCGTGAGAAGCCGTTCCTCGCGCAGATCCTCCGGCTCGACGACGGCGTGATTGGCGAGCCGGCTGTCGGCGCCGAGCAGCAGCTCGAATCGCTCCGAGAACAGCGGCCAGTGATCGAACCGGTCCCAGCTGGTGTCGATCGCCGCGATCATGCCGAGTTCGGTCGTCCCGTCCTTCAGCAGGCGCGTGACGTCGGCGGCCGAGCCGCGCATCAGCCTGAGGTCGAGCCCGCGGAAATGCCGCCCGAGTTCCTGCAGATGGGGCACCAGGAGACTGCCGTCGATGCTCTCCGACAGCGCGATCCGCAGCGTGCCGGCCTCGCCCTTCTTCATCGAGGAGGCGAGCGCGCGGGCCGAGCGCGCGGCGTCGTCGCATTGTTGCATGAAGGGCAGCATCCGCTGGCCGAGCTCGGTCAGCAGCGCCTGCGGCCGCTCGCGCCGGAACAGGTCGCCACCGAATTCGGCTTCGAGCTGCTGGATGGCGCGCGTGAGCGAGGGCTGCGAGACGTTGCACTCGCTCGCCGCCTGCGTGAAGTTGCGCGTCCTGGCGAGCGCCAGGAAATAGCGCACCTGATGCATTTCCATCCGGGCACCGAGCCGACGGTCTTCTTACGTCGGCGATCTTAAAAGGCAGGCAACGGGCGCATCGCTGCGCCGAGTCCGCGTCGTGCGGACTCCACGCGTGCGAGATTTAGGCCATGCGCCTCGCAGGTCAAGGGCACCGGCACGACGGCCACCGACCCCGGCGCGCGCCACGCTCGTCTCCATAGCACGACGCTATCGATCCCATAGGCACTCGGCATTTCAGTTCGGTCCTCGCCGCCGCGATATTCGCATCACCGGCTTCGAGACGAAGCCACCGCGGAATCCAAAGGAGACCCCCATGACCCGCAAGACCCTCGCCCTCGCCGCCCTCGTCGCCGCCACCCTGACCTCGGCCCAGAGCATCGTGAACGCCGCGCCCTACGGCGACCAGGGCAGCCGCTACGTGGAAACCGGCCACGGCGCCGTCGAGACCGGCAGCGACCAGGCCAAGGGCGGCATCCGCTGACGCCCGTCACCCCCGAACCAGCCATTCATCAGACTGACAGGAGAACCCCCATGAACACCCTCAAGATCGCGCTCGTCGCTCTCGCCACCCTCGCCTCGGCCCAGAGCATCGTGAACGCCGCGCCCTACGGCGACCAGGGCAGCCGCTACGTCGAGACCGGCCACGGCGCCGTCGAGACCGGCAGCGACCAGGCCAAGGGCAACATTCGCTGACGATCGGCGGAGAACGGCCGGCCCCGGCGGGGCCGACCGTTCCACCCGAGCGCGGAGGTGCATCATGAATCGACTGGGCTTTGCGATCGCCGTCGTCCTCGCGGTCGCCACGACGGGACTCACGACGGGCGTCACCGGCGCGGCGGCCGCGCCGTTCGGATCCGACCAACCGCCGAGTCTCGGCACCGCATCGAGCGATGCGCGGCATGCCGGTCCGCGCGGGCCGTTCACGGCACGCTCGGGGCCCGGCTTCACGGCCGATGTCGTGTGTCGCGACGCGACCTTGCTCGACACGATTCCGCCCGGACGCGGGCGCCTGTTCGAGTGCCAGCCGGACGGCTCGCCGGCGACGCACGTGCCGCACTGAACACCGTCGCGGTGTTCGACATTCAGCGCCGCTTGTTCAGGCCGGCCGCGTCGAGCGCGCGCTTGATCGTGTCCTCGACGAACTTCTGAACACCCGGCTTCTGCACACCCGGGCGCGACCGCGGCGGATCCGCGGCGCGGCCGGGATGCGGAGGCACGGCCCTGTCGGACGTCGGCGCCACCTTCGGCGACTCGACGCGGGACGCCTCGACGTGAGGCTTCGGACGCTCGACGGCGAACAGATTGACGATCGTGCGCCGCGTCTGCGTCAGCCCGAAGAACCGGGCGATGTGATAAGATGACGAGATCCCGACCTCGATCAGATACTCGCCCGGCACGCCGTAGCTGGTGTCGTCGTCGCCGCCGGCGACCGGGGCGCCGTGCGCCATCAGCGGGATGATGTAGCTCTCGATCACGTCGCGTCCCGTGGCGTCGGTCCACACGTGGCGCGGATAGCCGTCGACCGTCTCGGTGCGACTCGGGCGCGTGGAGAGGCCGTGCACGTCGGTCCACTGCTTGAGGAGTTCCTCGGCGTTCTTCGGCTTGACCACCGTGTCGGCGCCGCCGTGCCAGACCGAGACGCGCGGCCACGGTCCGCGATGCGGCGAGGCGGCGCGCACCAGATCGCCCCACTCGCGCGGCTCCCGCACCTTCACCCGGAACATGCTCTCCAGCGCCTGGCGCATGCCGGTCGCGCTCTTGTAGGGCAGGCCGGCGACGATCGCGCCGGCGGCGAAGACCTCCGGATAGGTCGCGAGCATCACGGCCGTCATGGCGCCGCCCGCCGACAGGCCGGTGACGAAGATCTGCTTCGGATCGACGGCGTGATCCTCGGCCATCTTGCGGATCATCTGGCGGATCGAGGCGGCCTCGCCCTGGCCGCGCGTGGCGTCGTGCTCGCGGAACCAGTTGAAGCAGGTCTTCGGATTGTTCGCCTCGGTCTGCTCGGGGAACACCAGCAGGAAGCCGTAGCGGTCGGCGAGCGTCGACCAGCCGGCGCCGAGATCGTAGCTCGCCGCCGTCTGGGTGCAGCCGTGCAGCACGACGACGAGGCTCTTGTTCGGCTTCTTCGGGACGTACTTGTACATCCGAAGCCCGCCCGGATCGGGTCCGAAATCGGGCACCGCGACGAGCCGGCTCGGCACGTCCGGCCGCTCGCGCGACGAGACGGCGCCCGGCATCATGCGCAGGAACGCCTCCCACTGCTTCCGCTGGCGCTCCAGCGCCGCGATGGTCGTCTGCAGACCTGGCACTCGTGACTCTCCTCGAACGCGCGCGATCGAGCACGCATGGGACCGAGACATAACGCGCCCGGTCGCGCTGCGATGCACAATTTCCTTGAACAATGTGTTGATGCGCGATCGCGGCCGTCCTAAGGCGTCGCATTCTGCGGCGTGATAACGTGAAAGTGACGGCGAATGGACCTCGGACTCGTCGGAAAAGTTGCAATCGTCACGGGTGCGAGCCGCGGCATCGGCCGCGCCGTCGCGCTACGGCTCGCCGCGGAGGGCATGGACGTGGCGCTCGTCGCCCGCGACGCCGACGCGCTCGACACGGTGCGTCGTGACATCGACGCGCTCGGGCGCGAGTGCGTCGCCTGGGCGGCGGATCTGCGCGAACCGAACGCCGCGACCGAGATCGTCGCCAAGACCAGCGGGGCGCTCGGCCGGCTCGACGTGCTCGTCAACAGCGCCGGCGCGACGAAGCGCGGCGACTTTCTCACGCTGACCGACGCGGACTGGGCCGACAGCTTCGCGCTGAAGTTCTTCGGCACGATGCGAATGACGCGGGCGGCGTGGCCGCTCCTGCAGGCGGCGGGCGGATCCGTGATCACGATCGCCGGCACGGGTGGGCGCACCGGCGACGCGGAGTTCGCGATCGGCGGCAGCGTCAACGCGGCACTCGGCCTGCTCACCAAGGCGCTGGCCGATCGCGGCATCGCAGACGGTGTGCGCGTCAACACCATCAATCCCGGCATCATCGAGACCGAGCGCTTTCTTGCGCGCCTGCGCCGCGTGATGGAGGAGACCGGCGTGTCGGAAGCGCAGGCGCGCGAGAGAATGCTGGCGGAGCATCGCATCGCCCGCTTCGGCCGTCCCGAGGAGGTCGCCGATCTGGTCGCCGTGATGGCGTCGCCGCGCTTCGGCCATCTCGACGGCGCGATCGTCGATCTCGACGGCGGCGAGACAAGGACGGTGTGAGCCGGACGACGTGACACGCCGGGAATCCGGGACTCGTCATGGCCGGGCTCGTCGCGGCCATCCACGGTCTTGGTGCGGTGCCGCCCGGAAGACGTGGATGGCCGCGACAAGCGCGGCCATGACGATGCCAGAGTTCGCGGTGGCGTTCGGCCCGCCTCGCTTCACCTCTCCTCGTACGCGGACAAGTCCGTGATGGTCGGCGTCTCGCCGGTCAGCGGATTGCCCGGGTCCCAGGCGTAGCGCAGCGTCTCGAAGCGCAGGCTGCGGCCGTCGACCATCAGGAGACGGCCGACCAGGCCCTCGCCGAAGCCGACGATCTCGCGCGCCACCTCGACGGCCATCAGCGAGCCGATCACGCCCGTGAAGGCGCCCAGAATCCCGGCCTCGGCGCAGGCCGGCACGGTGCCGGGAGGCGGCGGCTCCGGGAACAGGCAGCGATAGGTCGGGTTCGGCGTGCCGTCGGACCCGCGCTCGTGCGGCCGCAGCGTCGTGATGGTGCCGTCGAAGATGCCGACCGCCCCGGTGACCAGCGGCGTCTTTGCGAGGCAGCAGGCGTCCGAGACCAGGTAGCGAGTGCCGAAGTTGTCGGAGCCGTCGACGACCAGATCGTAGCGGCCGATCAGGTCGAGCGCATTCGTCGCGCCGATGCGAGTCCGGTGCCGCTCGACCGTCACGTTCGGGTTGAGCCGGCCGATCACGTCGGCGGCGCTGTCGACCTTCGGCCGGCCGAGATCGGGCGTCGCATGGATCACCTGGCGCTGCAGGTTGGAGAGCGACACCACGTCGTCGTCGACGATGCCGAGCGTGCCGACGCCGGCGGCGGCCAGATAGAGCAGCAGCGGCGCGCCGAGCCCGCCGGCCCCGACCACCAGCACCCGGGCGGCCTTCAGCGCCGCCTGGCCGGGGCCGCCGACCTCGTGCAGCACGATGTGGCGGGCATAGCGCTCGAGCTCGTCGGGGGTCAGCATCGTGGCACCTTTCTCCCCTCGCCCGGTTTGGCTAGGGTCGCCGCGCTCTACCACGTTCGGGAGGCCGGAATGAACCGTGTCGCGCCGCTCCTTCTCGCCGCCCTGCTCGCCGGCACCGCGCCGGCGGCGGCGCAGGCCCCCGGCCCGGCCGCCCCGCCGGCGCGAAAGTCCGCGGCCGCGGCCGCGCCGAAACCGCCGTCCAAGCCCGTGACGGTGCCGGCCTGGGCCGGCGTTGCCGAGGCGGAGCGCATCGCCGTGCAGTCGGACCTGATCTGGACCGGCGACTACAACGGCGTGATCGGGCCGGAGTTCGGCGAGCGCGCCTTCGCCGCCGTGAAGGCCTTCCAGAAGCGCTACGGTTACAAGGAGACCGGCACGCTCGAGCCGGCCGAGCGCACCCGGCTCGCTGCCGCCGCGCAGGCCGCGCAGGCGCATGTCGGCTGGACGATGCGCGACGACCGCGCAAGCGGCGTGCGGCTCGGGCTGCCGGCCGGCCTCGCCCCCAAGGCGAGCCCGGCGGCGGGTGGCAACGGCACGCATTGGCAGTCCGGCAAGGGCGAGGTGCAGGTCGACACGTTCCGCATCAGCGGGCCGGACGTGTCGCTGTCACGCGCCTTCGAGCAGCAGAAGAAGGAGCCGAAGACCCGCAAAGCCGACTACGCCGTGATGAAGGGCGACTTCTTCGTCGTCTCGGGCTTTCAGGGGCTGAAGAAGTTCTACGTGCGGGCGCACGGCCGCGGCACCGAGGTGCGCGGCATGGCACTCTTCTACGACCAGAGCCTGGAGGGCACGCTCGATCCGGTGGCGGTCGCCATGTCGAGCGCCTTCGTGCCGTTCCCGGAAAGCATAGCCGGCGTGCCGGCGCCGCGCCGGCGGGTGGAGTATGCCAGCGCCGTCGTGGTCGGCCCGTCCGGCGACCTCGTCAGCGAGGCGCGGGCGCTGGAGCAATGCCGCAGCGTCCAGGTGGCGGGCCGCGGCTATGCCGAGATCCGGGCGACCGGCGACGGGCTCGCGCTGCTGCGCCTCTACGGCGCGGCGGGGCTCGTTCCGCTGCCGCTCGGTGGTGGGTCCGCGGGCGACGTCACGCTGGTCGGGATTTCCGATCCGGACCGCCAGGACGGCGGCGCCGCGGTGTCGACGCTGGCGGCCCGGAGCGGTCCGGGCGGCACGCTTTCGGTCGCCCCCCCGATGGGCTTTTCGGGAGCGGCTGCAGTCGATGCGGGTGGCCGGATGGTGGGTGTGGTAAGCGCCATGCCGACCCAGGTGGCCGGCCCGGGCGCCGGCGGCGCCGGGCTGATCACGGCGGACGCGGTCCGGCGGCTCCTGGAGGCGAACGGCATCACGCCGGCGACGTCGGCGGCCGCCGACCCGAAGGCCGCCGACCCGAAAGCAGCGGTGCTGCGGGTGATCTGCGTGCGGGATTAGCGTCTCTGTCATTCCGGGGCGCGGACCGTCAGGTCCGCGAGCCCGGAATCCATATCCTCGGTGTCCGTGGCTCACGACAGGCAGGGCGTATGGGTCCCGGGCTCGGCGCTTGCGCGCCGCCCCGGGACGACCAAGTCGATCGACTTCGCCTACTCGGCCGCCTCGGTGATGTTGTCGCGCGGCGGCTTGTGGTGCGGCTGGTTGAAGTGCGGCTTGCGCTTCTCCAGGAACGCCGCCATGCCCTCGCGCTGGCCGTCGGTGCCGAACAGCGCATGGAAGGCGCGGCGCTCGAAGCGCAGGCCCTCGGCGAGCGGCAGCTCGTGGGCGCGCTGGACCAGCTCCTTGGCCGTCATCGCGGTCGGCAGCGACATCGCGGCGATCGTCTCGGCCGCCTGCATGGCCACCGTCATCAGGTCCGCCAGCGGCACCACCCGCGAGACCAGCCCGCAGCGCTCGGCCTCCTCGGCGTCCATCATGCGGCCGGTCAGCACCAGATCCATCGCCTTGGCCTTGCCGACGGCGCGCGTCAGGCGCTGGGTGCCGCCGAGGCCGGGCACGATGCCGAGCGTGATCTCGGGCTGACCAAACTTCGCATTGTCGGCCGCGATGACCAGGTCGCACTGCATGGCCAGCTCGCACCCGCCGCCGAGCGCGAAGCCGGCGACCGCCGCGATGGTCGGCTTGCGCGAGCGCGCCGGGCTGTCCCAGTTCGCCATGTAGTTCGAGCTGAAATTGTCGATGAAGGAGCGCGGCGCCATCTCCTTGATGTCGGCGCCCGCCGCGAAGGCGCGCTCGGTGCCGGTGATGACGACGCAGCCGATCTCCTCGTCCTTGTCGAACGCCGCGAACGCCGCCCTCAGTTCTTCCGCCAGGGTCGAGTTCAGCGCGTTCAGCGCCTTCGGCCGGTTCAGCCGGATGACGCCCACGCGCCCCACGGTTTCGACGATCAGGGTCTCGTAGGTCATGGTTCACATCCTTTTTGGACCGAGCCGGGGGGGGCTCGGGCGCCATGTCGAAGCGCGTCGCGGGGGTTCTGCAGCCGCGCGAGGGGCGAAGAGGGAGGAACTAGCCCGAACGTGCTGCATTGCAGCAGGGGTAACGCACCAGACCATCGCAGGCAATCACGATTCGCTTAAGATCGTGTGATCGTGAGGGTTCCGCGAGGCGTCGCAAAGCACAAAAAAGATGCTGCAGCGCATAACCGGGTCGGCGATTTGGCGGACCTCGCGTATCCGCGCGGCGAATACTTGGTAACCGTACCTATGTCGCGTTTCGTCGCCCTGGTCGAGCAATTCAACCAGAACGGGCGCGTGCAGGGCCGAGCGAGCGCGCACAGCCGGGCGGGCGATCTCCACGCCCGGCACTGGCCGGCGTGCGACCGAAGCCGTCGAAAGGGCGGATGAGACGTGCTACAGGCGGCCCGTTCAAAGGTGCCGGGGAGCTCATGTCCGCCGTTTCCGTTACCGCCGTCGGCAAGGATGCCCGCGCCGACGTGCTCGTCTCGTCCTACGACCGCGCCGGCTACGCCCGCGTCGAGCCGGCCGTCCTGCAGCCGGCCGAGCCGTTCCTGGCGCTGTCCGGCGAGGACATCCGTCGCCGCATGTACCTGATCCCGGACGCCGGCGGCGACGACCTGTGCCTGCGCCCCGACCTGACGATCCCGGTGGCGCTCGACTATCTGGCCTCGCCGCAGGCCGGCCGGCCGGCGCGGTTCAGCTATCTCGGGCCGGTGTTCCGCCAGCGCCCCGGCGCGTCCGGCGAATTCTGGCAGGCCGGCATCGAATCCTTCGGCGGCGCCGACAAGACCGCGGCCGACGCCGAGGCGATGGCGCTGGCCCTGGAGGCGACCGACCTCTACGGCCTGACCGCGCCAGACATCCGCATGGGCGACGTCGGCCTGTTCGCGGCGCTGATCGCGGCGCTCGATCTCGCGCCGGTATGGCGCCGCCGGCTCGCCAAGGACTTCAACCGCAAGACCGTGCTGGCCGAGGACCTGCATCGCCTCGCCGTCACGGGCCACAACGGGACGCCCGAGTACCAGGGTGTGCTCGCGGCGCTGTCCAACGCCGACCCGAAGGCGGCCCGCGCGCTCGTCGCCGACCTCCTGTCGATCGCCGGCATCACCACGGTCGGCGGCCGCTCGGTCGCCGAGATCGCGGCGCGCTTCCTGGAGCAGGCCGAGCTCGGTGCCGGCGCGGCGCTGCCGGCCGAGACCGGACAGATCATCGAGAACTTCTTCGCCGTCGCGGGCGACCCGGCGACTGCGGCCGCGGCGCTGCGCCGCTTCGCGGCCGACGTCGGCCTCGACCTCGGCGCCGTGCTCGATACCTTCGAGGCGCGCAACGCGCTGCTCGCGGAAAAGGGCATCGACACCGGCCGCATCCGCTTCGCGACCTCGTTCGGCCGCGGCCTCGACTACTACACGGGTGTCGTCTTCGAGCTGCACGACCCGCACGGCCGCGTCGAGGGCCAGCTCGTCGCCGGCGGCCGCTACGACGGCCTTTTCGCACGCCTCGGCGGCGGCGCCGACGCATCCGGGCATGCCGACGCGATCCCGGCGGTCGGCTTCTCGGTGTGGATCGAGCGGCTGGTCGCGCTCGGCGCGGCGTCGCCGCAATCCGGTTCGGGAGTTGCGCGATGAGCGCCTTCGTCATCGCCGTGCCGGCCAAGGGCCGGCTGCAGGAGAACGCCGAGAGCTATTTCGCCCGCGCCGGGCTGAAGCTCGTGAAGCCGCGCGGCGCCCGCGAGTATCGCGGCACGGTCGCCGGCCTGCCCGAGATCGAGGTGGCGTTCCTCTCGGCGTCCGAGATCGCCCAGCAGCTCAGCCAGGGCGCCGTGCATTTCGGCATCACGGGCGAGGATCTGATCCGCGAGTCGATCCCGCACGCGGACGACAAGGTCGTGCTGCTGCACGGGCTCGGCTTCGGCTACGCGACCGTGGTGGTGGCGGTGCCGCAGGCCTGGATCGACGTGCGCAGCATGGCCGATCTCGACGACGTCGCGACCGCGTTCCGGCTGGAGAACGATCGCCGCATGCGGGTCGCGACCAAGTACGTGAACCTGACGCGCGCCTTCTTCGCCCAGCACGGCATCATCGACTACCGCATCGTCGAGAGCGCCGGCGCGACCGAAGGAGCGCCGGCGGCCGGCACGGCCGAGCTGATCGTCGACATCACCACCACGGGCACGACGCTCGCCGCCAACGCGCTGAAGATCGTCGAGGACGGCATCATGCTGCGCTCGCAGGCGAACCTCGTCGCGGCGCGGCGCGCCGACTGGACGCCGGCGGCGCGCGAGATCGCCCGCGTGATGCTCGACCGCATCGCCGCCACCGATCGCGCCGCGAGCTTCCGCGAGATGCGCACCCGCTTTCCCGCCTGCGACGAGACCCTGCTGAGCGAGGCGCGGGCGAAGTTCGGCGTCGAGACGCCGTTCGGCGGCCCGACCTCGTCCGGCATGCTGACGCTGCACTGCCCGCCCGACCAGGTCCATGCGCTGGCCACCTTCCTGCGCGCCCACGGCGCGGCGAGCGTCGTGGTCGGCCCGCTCGACTACGTCTTCGCCTGCGAAAACCCGCTGTTCGACCGGCTCGAGGCGGCGCTGTAGGGCGGGGGCGATGGGTTGACAGGGGGCGACGCGGAGACCACCTTCGTTGCATGGTTGAAGCGCGACACGAACGCACCGAGACGCTCGACCTGCGGCTGAGCGAGTCGGCCAAGCAGACCCTGCAGGCTGCGGCGACGGCGGCCCGAAAATCGCTCGGCGACTTCGTGCTCGAAACGGCGCTGCGGGAAGCCGAAGCGCGGCTCCCCGACAGGACCGTCTTTCACGTCGACACGGTCCGCTGGGAGGCGCTCGTCGCCGCCCTCGACGCGCCGCCACGCCGGCACCCCCGTCTCGAACGCCTGTTCAGAGAGCCGTCGGTCTTCGATCCCAAACCGTGACGGAGCCGCTCCGCATCGAGTCGTTGCGGCGGAGCCATTCCGTCGACGGTTTTGCTTGCGGACAGCCGGACCTCGATCGCTTTCTCGTCCGCCACGCCCTGCAGGCCCAGCAGGCGAACGCGTCGCGGACCTATGTGGCGCTCGCCGGCGACGCCGTGGTCGGCTTCTACACGCTCGTGGTCGGCGAGGTGCGCCACGACGAAGCGCCGGAGCGCATCGCGAAAGGCATGCCGCGACACCCGATCCCGCTTCTCGTCCTGGCTCGCCTCGCCGTTCACCTCGATTGGCAGAACCGCAAGATCGGCGCCGGCCTGCTCCTCGACGCGCTCGGCCGAACGCTCCAGGTCGCCGACATCGCCGGCGTGCGGGCCCTCGCCGTGCATGCCAAGGACGAGCGGGCCGCCGCGTTCTACGGTCACTTCGGCTTCGTGCCGTCGCCGACCGATCCGCGCCACCTGTTCCTGCTGATCAAGGACATTCGCGCGACGGCGGGGCCGGCCTGAGCGTCCGACTCACGGCGTCCGCGAGCCAGCCTCCCCCGGGCCGCGTCGCTTTCGGAACACCACGAAATGCGACATCGTGAAGTTGACCACGAAGCTCACCAGGATGGCGCAGCCCTTGGCGAGCCACACCGGCGCGACCTGGGCGACCAGCACCAGCGTCGCCGTGTTGGCGATCGCGCCGAGCACGCCCGAGGCCGCGAAGGCGCCGTAGTCGCGCAGCCGCAGCGTGCGCCCGGACTCCTCGGCGAAGGTGAAGGTGGAGTTGAGCACGTAGGACCCGGTGACGCCGACCACCCAGCCCATCAGGTTGGCGGCGATCAGCATCAGGTCGTCGGGGTCGCCGCAGCCG
Organism: Rhodoplanes sp. SY1; assembly: GCF_046000175.1. NCBI lineage: Bacteria > Pseudomonadati > Pseudomonadota > Alphaproteobacteria > Hyphomicrobiales > Nitrobacteraceae > Rhodoplanes > Rhodoplanes sp. SY1. Next base: position 85,524 of record NZ_JBEOMB010000059.1, on the reverse strand, counting down.
CACAGGCCGGCGGCCGTCTCGAAGGCGCGCACGCTCGCGGCCGCCGATTGCAGCCCCATGAGCGCGACGAAGAAGACGCTCGCGTCGACCGCGGTGTTGACGAGGCCGACCACGGCGAAGCTCGCCGCCTTGCGGAGCATGCCGGCGCGCCGGCGCACCCCGGGAACGGCCCGTGGAAACAGGGCTTCGATCCGGCTCGTGTCCATCGTCTCTCCGCCCGTTCCCTGCACGCCTGCCGGCGCCGCGCCGTCGGCCGTGTCGATACACGCGGCATCGATGCACGCGACACCGATTCACGCGACGCCACGCCTTCGCCGCACCGGGCCGGCAGGCTCGATCGGCGACGGCCGCGCGACAGCACCGGTCGCATCGTCTATAAGGCGCGCCGACGCAACCCCGAAAACAGCAACCCGAACCCAGCGCCGACACCATCCCATGGACAATGACGGGCCGATGACCCCGGGTGAGCCGGCATTGCGGCAGGACGCGGGCGGCGGCAGCCTCGACGCCATCCCCTCCGACACCACCGCGCTCCGGTCGACCGACGCGGCGGAGCGCGCCGCCGCCGGCCTGTCGATCGTCATGCCGGTCTACAACGAGGCGGGCGGGCTCGCCGCCCTGCACACGCGCCTCGTCGGCGTCGCCCGCGCCCTGAAGGCGCGCTGGGGCCTCGCCTGCGAGGTCGTCTATGTCGACGACGGCAGCCGCGACCGCTCGCTCGCCGTCGCCTCCGCGCTGCCGGCCGACGGCATCGACGTGCAGGTGATCGCGCTGTCGCGCAACTTCGGCAAGGAGGCGGCGCTGCTCGCCGGGCTCGAGCACGCCCGCCGCGGCGCCGTGCTGTTCATGGATTCGGACGGCCAGCACCCGCCCGCCATGGTCGAGCGCCTCGCCGGGCACTGGATCGACGACGGCTTCGACGTGATCTACACGGCCAAGGCGCACCGCAAGACGGAGTCGGTTCTGCGCCGCTCGTTCGGCCGCGCCTTCTACACGCTGATCAACTGGGGCTCCCGGCACAAGATCCCCGCGGACGCCGGCGACTTCCGTCTGCTGTCGCCGCGCGCCGCGGCGGCGCTGAGGCAGCTCCCGGAGCGCAACCGCTTCTTCAAGGGGCTGGCGAGCTGGATCGGCTTCCGCCAGCTGCGCATCGACTACGAGCCGGCGGCGCGCGAGCACGGCGCGTCGAGCTGGAACTTCGGCGCGCTGCTCGGCCTGTCGATCGAGGGCCTCACGGCGTTCTCGGTGGCGCCCCTGCGCATCGCCAGCCTGCTCGGCCTGCTGCTCGCCGCGACGGCGCTGCTGTTCGGCATCTACATCCTGGTCGAGGTGCTGGTGTTCGGCACCGACGTGCCCGGCTATCCGTCGCTGGTCGTCGGCCTGATGGTGCTGGGCGGCGTGCAGCTCGTAATGATCGGCGTGATGGGCGAGTACATCGCCAAGATCCTGTCCGAGACCAAGGGCCGCCCCGTCTACTTCGTCGCCGAGCACAGCGTGAAGCGCGCTGATCAGGACGCCGCGACCGCGACGCCGGCCGCTGCTTCGACGGCCGACCATCGGGAGCACTCCGCGTGACCGCCGCCCCGCAGCGCCGCCTGATCCTGTGCGCCGACGATTTCGGCCTCGCCCCCGGCGTCGACGACGCCATCCTCGACCTGATCGGCCGCGGTCGCCTCAACGCGACGAGCGTGATGGTGCTGCCGCCGACCTTCTCGCCGGCCGAGGCGAAGCGGCTCGCCGACGTGGCGGAAGGCCGCGCCCAGATCGGACTCCACCTCACCCTGACGGCGCCGTTCAAGCCGCTCACCTTCGGCTACGCGCCGCTGGCGCGCGACGGCAGCTTCCTGCCGGTCGGCAAGCTGCTCGCCGCCTCGTTCGTGACGCCGTTCGATCGCGACGGCGTGACGCGCGAGATCACGGCGCAGCTCGAGGCCTTCATGCGCGCCTTCGGCCGGCCGCCCGATTATGTCGACGGGCACCAGCACGTCCATCTGCTGCCGGGCGTGCGCGAGGCGCTGCTCGACGTCGTGCCGCGAACCGCGCCGGGCGCCTGGGTGCGCCAATGCGGCCAGGTGACGGCGACGCTGAAGCGGCTCGGCGATCCCAAGAGCCTGCTGCTCGACCGGATGAGCGGCGCCTTCCGGCGCCTCGCGGCGGATCGCGGCGTGACGACCAACCCGGCCTTCGCCGGCACCTACACGTTCAAGCCGGAGGTCGACTACGCCGCCCTGTTTCCGGCCTTCCTGAAGGATCTCCCGGACGGCAGCGTGGTGATGTGCCACCCGGGCCGCGTCGACGGCGAGCTGAAGCGCCTCGACCCGCTCACCGGCCTGCGCGCGGCCGAGTACGCCTATCTGGGCGGCGACGCTTTTCCGAAGGTGCTGGCGGCGGCCGGATTCACGCTGTCCTGAAGCCGCTGATCGTCGATCTCCGTCATTCCGGGGCGCGGCAAAGCCGCGAACCCGGACTCCAGCCCCGAGGCCGGTGGATGTGGCTGGAGTCCGGGTCGCAGTCGCTGCCGCGATCGCGCCCGGAACGACCGGCGGAGGGGGGTGCGGCAGGCTGCCACGGCCCCTCCCCCATCACCATTCCGCCGCCGAGACGACCCCCCATATAGGGGGCGCGCGCCGCGCGGTCGGTCGACCGCCGCCGGGCGCGCCATCGCCGGCCCGGCCGGGACGGCCCATCAGGAGACCACGATGACTCCGCAGGAACAGAAGCTCGTCGCCGACCTGTTCGAGCGTCTCGCCACCCTCGAGCGGGAGCCGCGCGACGCCGACGCCGAGCGCGCCATCCGCGAGGGCCTCGCCCGCGCCCCGAACGCGCTCTATGCGCTCGTGCAGACGACGCTCCTCCAGGACGAGGCGCTGCGCCAGGCCCAGGCCCGCATCGACGCGCTGGAGGCGGAGCTCGCTCCGCCCCCGCCGCAGCAGCAGGGCGGATTTCTCGACAATCTGCGCAGCGCCGTGTTCGGCGGCGGCAGCCCGCAGGGCGGGCCCGGCCAGGGCCGCGGCTCGGTGCCGTCGGTCCGCGCCGGCGAGCCCGGCGGCGATCCGCGCTGGGGCGCCGGTGCAGGGGGCGCGCCGATGGGCGGCGGCGCGCCGATGGGCGCGCCGGGCGGCTTCGGACAGGGCCAGTTTGGCGGGCCGGGCTTCGGCAATCAGGGCTTCGGCAATCAGGGCGCCCCGCCGCAGGCCGGCGCGTTCGGCGGGCGCGGCGGCTCGTTCCTCGGCACCGCGGCCGCGGCCGCGGCCGGCGTCATCGGCGGCTCGCTCCTGATGGACAGCCTGCGCGGCATGGGCCACGCCGCGGGCGGCGGCGCGGCGGGCGGCAGCCAGGCGGCGCTCGACAGCGGCAGCGGCGGCGGCTCGCCCTGGGGCGGCAGTGGCGCGTCGGGTGGCGACCTGTCGCGCGACGCCGGTCTCGGCGACATCGGCGGCCGCGGCGGTGGCGACGGCGGCGCCACCCGGCAGGCGGGTGCCTTCGAAGACCCGAGCGGCTGGGACGAGGCCGACGACGGCTACGATGTCGGCTCGGGCGATTTCGGCGGCGACGACTCCGACTTCGCCTGACGCAGACCGTGACGACGGCCGCGCCGGCCGGCCGTCACCGGCCCTGCACCTTGACGAGCTCCCGCTCGGCGAGCGGGAGCCACTTGGCCTGATCGGCGGACAGCTTCCGCTGCGCCGCCTGCTCGCGCAGCGTCGCCACCACGGCGCGGAACCGCTCGACCGGCTGATCGCCGGCGCTGGCGAGTCTCCATTGCAGCACGGCGAGCTCCCAGCGTGCCGCCGCGTTGCCGGGCTCGGCCGCGACGAGCGCCTCGGTGCCGGCCAACGCCGCCCGCCAGCTCGCCACCGCCTCCGACGCCTTCCCGGCCGCGGCCAGCGCGTCGCCGATCTTGCTCTGCGCCACCACGACGTCGCGGCGCGCCGCAGGGCCGGGCTGGTCGGCGGCGAGCCGCTCGCGCGCCGCCAGCGCGGTGCGGTAGGCGGCGAGCGCCTGATCGGGCATCCCCTTGGCCAGCAGCACGTCGCCGATGCGCTCCTGCGACACCGGCAGGTCGCGCGGCCAGCGCGAGCCGCGCGGATCCTCGCCGGCGAGCTTCTCACGCAGCACCAGGCTGGCCCGATAGGCGGCGAGCGCGTCGTCGAAGGCGCGCTGGCTCCTGAGCACGTCGCCGATGCGCTCGTAGGAGACCGACAAGCCGCGCCGCGCCGCGGCGTCCGCCCGATCGGCGACCGCGAGCTGCAGGGCGAGGCCGGCCCGGTAGCTCCCGAGCGCGTCCTCGGCCGCGCCCTGGGCGAGCTGGACGTCGCCGATCTTGTTGTAGAGGACGGCGAGGCTCTGCTGCCAGTCGGGCCCGTCGCCCGGATCGACGGCGGACAGCCGTAGCGACAGCGCCGTGCGAAACCCCTTCAGCGCCTCGTCCGGAGCGCCGCGGGCGAGCAGCACGTCGGCGATGCGCTCGTAGGCGAGCGACAGATCGCGCCGCGCCGCCGGGCTCGTCGGATCGAGCGCCAGCAGCGTCTCGCGGATCGCATGGGCGGCCCGGAAGCTCTTCAGCGCGTCGTCGACGAGGCCCTTGGCGAGCAGCGCATCCCCGAGCGCCGTCGTGGCGCGCGACAGATCGCGCTGCCGCTCGGCGCTCGCCGGATCGGCGCCGGCGAGCCGCTCGGCGGCGGCGACGCCGGCCCGCGCGTTCGTCAGGGCGCGATCGGCGTCGCCTTCGGCGAGACGCAGCCGGGCGGCGTCGAGCGAGGCGGCGACGATCTCGCGCTGCACCGGCACGTCCATGCCGGCCGGGAAGACGAGGCCGTCGAGCAGCGCCTCGGCCGACGCGGTGCGGCGGCGCGCCGGATCGGCGAGGCCGAGCGCCGCGAGCCGCTGCTCGAAGGCGAGCAGCATCACGGCCCGGCGCAGTTTTTCACGCGGCTCTTCGCTTTTGGCGGCGAGGTCGCCCAGAACCCTCTCGGCCGACTCGGCGAAGGACGCCACGACGCGCGGCGGGACACCGAGGCGGTCGGCCGCGTCGATCATCCGCACGCTCGCGGCCGTGCCGGTCGAAAGCGTCGCGTCGAGCAGCGCCGGATCGTTCGGCAGCACGACCTTCCAGGTCGCCACGCCGGCCCCGACGACGAGCGCCAGCACGGCCGCGGTCGCGAGCCAGCGGCGCCGCCGCCGGCGGCCGCGCATCGCCCGCTCGGCCGGCCCGCGATACTCCTCGAACGACAGCGAGAGCAGCGCCGCGGCGAGCCGGGCGATCACCTCGGCGCGCGGCGCCGCGCCGATCCGGGCATCGATCACCAGCGGCGCCATCGCGGTCTCGTCCTCGTCGCCGATCGCGCCGTCGACCGTCAGCCGGCGGCGCAGCGCCGGCGGGGCGAGATCACGGATGTCGGTCTCCAGAACGCCGCCGACCAGCACGGCAATGACCCGGTCGCCGCGGCCGAGTCCCTTGAAGCGCCGCACCGCCTCGTTCACGCCGGCGTCGGCCGCGGCGGCCGGCGAGCACAGCACGACGAGGAAGCGCGCGTCGATCAGGGCCGCGACCATCTCGTCCGGCAGAACCGTCGGGGCCGCCAAGTTCGCGGCGGTGGCGGCGGCAGATGCCGGGGGTGTCGGGGGGGCCGGTGACGCCGGCCCGGCGGGGGTGACGGGGGCGCCCACCGATGCATCGGCAGGCGTCGTTTCGGCCGGCGTCGTTTCGGCCGGCTTCGCGTCCGCCGTCGTCGGGGTCGTCGCGGGCGCGGGACCGACGACCGGCGTGACCGGGGCGGCATCCGGCGCCGATGCGGCGGGTGCAACGGGGCCGACGGCCGGCGGCGGCGCCGAGAATCGCACGAGCGGGCCGATGGTCTTCGGCACCGGACCGTGCGGCGTGTCGCGGCCGACCAGCGCCCACGGCACCCGCAGGTCCGACAGGCCGCCCTCGATCGCCTTGCCCCAGGCCTCGTCGGCCGGCGCATGCACCAGGAACGCACGGTACTTCGGGTGGACAGCCTGTCCCACGATCCCCTCCCCCGGTGACTTCGACGACGCGGCGCCCGCTGCGACGCAACCGCCGCCTCGGCTCGGGCGCGACCGTAGGGCCATGACTTCGGCGTCGGTATGTCGCTGCCGCGCCCCGCCGGACGCAGGAACGCGCCCGATTCGCGCAATGTCGAATCGGACGCGCCCCGCGCCAGTAAATCAACAGGGTGGACGGATGATCGTGACGGTGCGGGCAGTCCCTCCGGGGTGAGTGCCGTCCGGCGGACGGCACGGAAGAGCTTTCACTTCACGTCGCGGCGTCGGGGGGCTGCCCTTCGCCGGTCGCACGGAACTTCAGAGGACGACGACCTTGCTGCCGACCTTCACCCGCTCGTAGAGGTCCATGACGTCCTCGTTGCGCATGCGGATGCAGCCGGACGACACCTGGGTGCCGATCGTCCAGGGCTCGTTGGAGCCGTGGATGCGATAGAGCGTGTCGCCGAGATAGAGGGCGCGGGCGCCGAGCGGGTTCTCCGGGCCGCCGGGCATGAAGCTCGGCAGACCCGGCTGCCGGCGCAGCATCTCCTCGGGCGGCCGCCAGTCCGGCCATTCCTTCTTGCCCGTGATGGTGTGGGCGCCGGCCCAGGTGAAGCCCGGACGGCCGACGCCGACGCCGTAGCGCATCGCCCGGCCGTTGCCCTGGACGAGGTACAGATAGAAATTCCGGGTATCGACCACGATCGTGCCGGGCGCCTCGTCGCCGTCATAGGCGACCACCTGCGGCCGGAAGCGCGGATCGACGGCGGTGCGGCTGAACTCGCTCGGGTCGATGCCGGCGTAACGTCCGCCGCCATACTGGGTCGGATCCTGCGCCTGGCCCCCGCGGGCATGCGGCGCGGCGACGTCGCCGCCCGAAAAGATCGCCTCGATGAAGCCGCCGCCGAGGCCGCCGCGCCGCACCGGCGCCTGCTGGGCGGTCTGCGGCACCATGTAGACGCGTCCGGAGACGGTGTGAGGGCCCGACACGTAGGTCTGGGCGAGGGCCGGCGGTCCCGACAGCGCGGTCGCGGCCAGGAGGCAAAGAAGAACGCGGGACATGACGGGGCTCTGCACTCGTTACGCGATGAACGGTTCGGACACCAAGTCGTGGTGCATTTCGAGTAAAAGCCCGAAATGGCGACCAAGTCGTAAAAACGAGCCGGCCCCGATTTACTGTAACGGTATGATCGATGGAATTCGAACGACTATGGTGTCGGAACCGTAAACACGGAATTTTCGTGGTTAATGAAACATGAAGCGCGCCGAAACGTGGTAAATACATCGTAACCGCGCTTCGGGCGCGGGCCGCGCGGCGCTGCGCCACGACGACACCAGGGCCGAGAACTCACCGGAAACGTGCACATCCGTCGCGTGAACCGGTCGTTAAAGAATGGTCCGGTAGAACGGTAAAGAACGCCTCGAATTACCGAAGCCTCCATGCAAACGCGCAAACTCTTTCGCATCGAGCAGGTCCGCCCCGTCGAAGAGATCGCGTTAGGTCTCATCGGATCGGCGGACGAGGTCGTCATGCCCGCCTCGGCGAACGACGCGGACGCCGCGTTGCGCCACCTCGAGGTGATCACCGAGATCCGCGGCGTGCGCGCCCTGATCGAGGGCCGCGCCACCGAGGCGCAGCAGACGCTCGAGAAGTTCCAGGCGCAGTTCAACGAGTTCCACAAGCTCAAGGCCGAGCTCGACGTGATCAGCGACGCGATCGTCGAGACCAAGCGCGAGCTGGCGACCATCCACGTCACCGGCTTCAACGGCCACGAGATGTCGCGGGTGGCGAACGAGCTCGACGCCGTCGTCGACGACACCGAGCGGGCCACCGAGGCGATCCTGGGCGCCGTCGAGGACATCGACAGCCGCGCCGACACGCTCGCCAATGCGCTCACCGACGAGACCCAGAAGGCGACGGCGCGTGAAATCCAGGACTGCGTGATCCGCATCTTCGAGTCCTGCAATTTCCAGGATCTCACCGGCCAGCGGATCAGCAAGGTGGTGGCAGCCCTCAAGTTCATCGAGGAGCACATCCGCCGCATGGAAGAGATCTGGGGCGGCATCGAGTCCTTCGGCGAATACGTGCCCGAGGTGGCGGCGCCCGAGGTCTCGGAGGAGGACAAGCTCCTCAACGGCCCCAAGCTCGAGGGCGACGCGGGCCACGTCTCCCAGAACGACATCGACGCGCTGTTCGACTGAGCCGGCTCGACCGGGCCGGTTCGACCGAGCCTGTGCGACCGAGCCTGTGCGACCCGGCGACCGCCTGGCGGAGTGGCCCGGCGCCTCGTCGCCTGCGATCTCCCGTGATCCCCTGCGATCTCCTGTGATCCCTTAGCACGCGGACGCCTCGCCGGCCGGGCGCGTTCGTGGTACCCGTGGATGAAAGGATCGGCCGTCACAACGATCCATCACACGGGAGGAAGTCCATGAACGCTCGCCGGCGTGCTCTCGCCCTGTTGCCTCGCGTCCTGTTGCCTCGCGTCCTGTTGCCTCGCGTCCCGTCTTTCCGCGTGCTGTCGTCTCGTCTGCTGGTGTCCGGCCTCGCCGGAGCCGTTCTTCTCGCAATCGCAGCATCACCGAGCGGGCCGGCCGCGGCGCAGGACTATCCGGCACGGCCGGTGCGCATGATCGTGCCGTTCGGCGCCGGCGGCCCGGCCGACGTGTTCGCCCGCGCGCTGGCGCAGCATCTCTCCGAGACGACGAAGCAGTCCTTCGTGGTGGAGAACCGGCCCGGCGCCGGCGCCATCATCGGCACCGACATGGTCGCGAAGTCGCCGGCCGACGGTTACACGCTGCTCGTGATGTCGAACACCCACACGACGAACGAGTCGCTGATCCCCAACAAGCCGTTCGAGCTGATGCGGGACTTCGTCGCGGTGGCGCCGATCAACTCGTCCGACCTGCTGATGGTGGTGAACAACGCCGTGCCGGCCAAGACGCTCGCCGAGTTCATCGCGCTCGCCAAGCAGAAGCCCGGCGGCCTGAACTACGCCTCGTCGGGGCCGGGCACGCCGTATCACATGGCCGGAGAGCTGTTCAAGGCGATGAGCGGCACCGACATCGTGCATGTGCCGCACAAGGCGTCGGGCGAGGCCCGCAACGCCGTGATGGGCGGCCATGTGCAGATGATGTTCGACGCCATCACGACGATGCGCAGCAACGCCGAGGCCGGCCAGGTGCGCGCGCTCGCCACCACCGGAACGACGCGCTCGGCCCTAATGCCGAACGTGCCGACCGTCGCGGAGGCCGGCGTGCCGGGCTACGAGGCGACCATCTGGCTCGGCGTGATGGCGCCGGCCGGCACCCCCGCCGCGATCGTCGACCAGCTCAACGGCGCGATCCGGGCCGTGATCGCCAGGCCCGAGATCCGCGAGGCGTGGAGCCGCCAGGGCGCCGTGCCGATGGACATGGACCCGAAGGCGTTCGACGCCTATCTGCGCGCCGACATCGAGAAGTGGGCCAAGATCGTCAAGCTCGCCGGCCTCGGCGCCAAGACGGAGTAGCTGCGAAGGAGTGAAGAGAGGACGTGATCACTTTGCTTCGTTGAAGCCGACCTGATCACGTCGTCTGTTGGTGGCTGCGCGGGTCGCTCTCATCGCTGACGTGATCGTGCGTGGCTCACCCCCCTCCCTGTCCCTCCCCCACAAGGGGGGAGGGAACGCAGGAGGCGCGGCCACGGAGCCCCGGGAAAGCGATATCAGTTCGGTGGTGCGACCAGATGGGCGGGGCCCGCCACAGCCTGCTCCCTCCCCCCTTGTGGGGGAGGGATGGGGAGGGGGTGAGCCAAGCCCGTCGACAGTCGTGACGCGACGAAGAGGGGGTGAGCCAAGCCCGATGATGGTCGTGAGGCGCCGGGGCGCCGAAACACCCCCGTCACATCACCTCGCTCCGCCCTATCCCACCCTCTTCATCATCGGCGTGTCGGCGCCGGACGAGAGGCGCTCGGCGATCGCGGCCGGGACGGCGGTGGGCAGCACCGGCACGTAGCCGCGCTCGGCGAAGAAGGCGGCCTCGCCGCCGGCCGCCACCCACAGGGCGCGGCAGCCGAGCGCGACGGTCTCGCCCTCCAGCGCCTCGGCGATGGCGCCGCCGAGACCGCGATGGCGCAGCATCGGCAGGGTGACGATGCGCAGGAGCCCGTCGTCGCCGTGCACCTCGATGCCGCCGAAGCCGACCGGGACGTCGTTCTCCTCGAAGCGCCAGAAGTACCGTCCGGGCGCCGCGACGTCGTCGTGCGGCAGGCCGGCGCCCTTGAGCGCGGTCTTCAGCCCGTCGCGCTCGAACGGGGCGAGCGGCAACCAGAGGAGCTTGGGGTGCCCGGCATTCATGCGGGCCTCGTGGTCATGCAGGGTGGCGGATCAGCGGGCGGCGGCGGGAGCGGGACGCGGGGCGCGCGCCGTGGTGCCCTCGGCGCCGCAGCGCACCAGGATCATGGTGCCGTAGCGGCCGGCGACCTCCGGATCGACCCATTTGAGGATCAGCACGCGGCCGTCGAACGACACCACCTCGCGGTCGTCGGCATCGGGGGCGGCCGGGCTCGGGCCGATATAGCTCTTCCCGTCCGGTCCCGCCTTGAGCAGCATGTCCTGCACCTGCGGGCTGTCGTGGCCGAGCATCGACACGCCGGTCGAGGAGCGATTGATGACGAAGGGCAGCTTGCACTGGCCGCGCGCCGCCGCCTCGGTACGGGCGCGGTCCTCGGGCCGGTGATAGGCGGCGATGCCCCAGCGGCCGACGATCTCGTCCGGCCGGATGCTGGACGGCGGCGCCGCCGCCACCGGGGCGGGGCCGGGCTCCGGCGCCGACCCGCCGCCCGAGAACGACGGCAGCGTGCTCGCGCAGCCCGCGAGCGACGTCAGCGCGGCGGCGGCCGTCAATACGCGCGCGGCGCCCCGGAACGAACCCAGCATGACGATCTCCGACATCGATGCCCCACTCTGATCGGCGGAAGGGCTTGACGCAAGTGTGATTCATACCTCCGCCGCCGTCGCCGACCGGCCGTGCCGGCGCGCCCGCGAGCGTCGGGTTCGCGGAAGAACGCCCTCACCATGACGGCCCGAGATGGGCGTTTCGATGACCGCCGTCGGCTCCGATCGGCGTCCGGCTCCGGTGGCGGAGAACCAAGCTCGGTCCGGCGGCGGGATGGTCGCCGGCGACATCGGCCGAGATCGACGAGGTGAGCAGAACGATGTCGCCCGCCGCCGGTTGGCCCGGTGTCGGTTCCGCGCCTCGCGCACGGATGACGCCGGCCGGGCCCGGTGTCGGGACCGAACCCAACCAGAACACCTCCGGGAGACCTCGATGAAACGCATTCTTCTCGCGACGACCGTCCTCGCCCTGTCGCTGCCGGCCTATGCGCAGCAGCCCTCGCAGGGTCAGCAGGGCCAGCAGCCGTCCGGCCAATGGCAACAGGGCCAGCAGAGCGGCAAGGGGTCGGGCTCGAGCGACAAGGGGAGCGCGCACGATTCCGGCCGGCAGTCGTCGATGGACGGCGCCGGGCAGACCGCCGAGCGGCAGCCGATCTCGGTCGACGGGCTCAGCAAGGACCAGATCAGCCGCCTCCAGCAGGCGCTGAACGACAAGGGCTTCAGCTCCGGCGAGGTCGACGGCGTGTGGGGGCCGGACACCCGCTCGGCGCTGCAGAACTTCAAGCGCGACAAGGGCTATGCGTCCGCCGACGACCAGCTCGACCGGCGCGCGCTGTCGGATCTCGGCCTCGACATGGCCGAGTTCGGCGGCGATGCCGGGCAGGGCCAGTCGATGGGCACCACCGGGGCGGGCGGCTCGTCGACGGGCGGCGGTCCGACCTCGCAGGGCGGCCAGAGCGGCACCTCCGGGGAGAGCGGCTCGGGGATGAGCGGCGGCGCCTCCGGGTCCGATGCGTCCGGCTCGGGCGCGAGCGGTTCGGACGCGAGCGGCTCGGGCGCGAGCGGCTCCGGGACGGGCGGCTCCGGGATGTCCGGATCGGATACGGGCGGCTCGGGGTCCGGCAGCCGGTAACCGGATCGACGAGCACCCCCGTCGGGGCCGGTCCCCGACGCGCGAAGGCCGCGGCTCCGCCGCGGCCTTTTTTCTTTCTCGCTCGGCCGCCCTGTCGCACCGATCCCGGCCGTTCCGAAGAACGCCTTCCACGGCCGTATCCGGGGCAGTGGTTTCCGGGCCGGTCTGATGGTGCGCGTCGCCCCCCCGCGGCGGGCGTTCTCTCACTCGCCCGATCGGGTTGAGTTTTTCGCCGACCGTCGAGATCGAGCCGCTTCCACTGCCCGAGCCGGTGCGGGTGAGCGACCCGGATACGCTGGTGCCGCAGGACCATCCTGCGCGCTCGTCCCATCAGGTCATCGTCGAGTGACCGATCCGCGGGCAAGTCGTCCGCGGGTTGCCTGCCCGCGGCGGCCCGGCTAAGACGACGCCTGCGCCCTCGCGGGCCCGCCGGTCGCCGTCTCGCGACCGGCCCGGCGCATTAACCGCGCCGGCAGCCGCAACGCCCCGGCCTCGGTTTGGTTCCGGCCGGCGCCTTGACAGCCCGGAGCCGCCTCCCTATCTCCGGGCCGGGTCTGGCACTCGCGACACCGGAGTGCCAGCCGACAATCCCGAGTTTGCCAACGAAACCCCAGCCACCCGAGGTGGCGACGAGGATAGACAGTCCATGGCGAAGACCACGTTCCGCCCGCTGCACGATCGCGTCGTCGTGAAGCGCATCGAGGCCGAAGAGAAGACCGCCGGCGGCATCATCATCCCGGACACCGCCAAGGAGAAGCCGAGCCAGGGCGAGATCATCGCCGTCGGCCCGGGCGGCCGCGACGAGGCCGGCAAGCTGGTCCCGCTCGACCTCAAGGTCGGCGACCGCGTCCTGTTCGGCAAGTGGTCGGGCACCGAGGTGAAGCTCGACGGCGAGGACCTCCTGATCATGAAGGAGTCCGACATCATGGGCGTGATCGGCTGATCACCACGCCTTCCCGCCGGCCGCGCGGGGCGCGCGAGCGCGCTGCCCCCACGGCCCGGCGTTCCCCCGACTGACCCCAATTCGGAGCAATCGACATGGCTGCCAAGGACGTCCGCTTTTCCACCGACGCGCGCGACAAGATGCTGCGCGGCGTCGACCTGCTCGCCAACGCCGTGAAGGTGACGCTCGGCCCGAAGGGCCGCAACGTCGTCATCGAGAAGAGCTTTGGCGCCCCGCGCATCACCAAGGACGGTGTGACGGTGGCGAAGGAGATCGAGCTCGAGGACAAGTTCGAGAACATGGGCGCCCAGATGGTGCGCGAAGTGGCCTCGAAGACCAACGACCTCGCCGGTGACGGCACCACCACGGCCACGGTGCTCGCCCAGGCGATCGTCCGCGAGGGTGCCAAGTCGGTCGCGGCCGGCATGAACCCGATGGACCTGAAGCGCGGCATCGAGATCGCCGTGCAGGCGGTCGTGAAGGACATCGAGAAGCGCGCCAAGAAGGTCGGCTCGTCGGCCGAGGTCGCGCAGGTCGGCACCATCTCGGCCAACGGCGACAAGGGCGTGGGCGAGATGATCGCCGGCGCCATGCAGAAGGTCGGCAACGAGGGCGTCATCACGGTCGAGGAGGCCAAGGCGCTCGAGACCGAGCTCGAGGTCGTCGAGGGCATGCAGTTCGACCGCGGCTACCTCTCGCCGTACTTCATCACCAATGCCGAGAAGATGACGGCCGACCTCGAGGACGCCTACATCCTCCTGCACGAGAAGAAGCTGTCGGGCCTGCAGGCCATGCTGCCGGTGCTCGAGGCCGTGGTGCAGTCGGGCAAGCCGCTCGTCATCATCGCCGAGGACGTCGAGGGCGAGGCGCTGGCCACGCTCGTCGTCAACAAGCTGCGCGGCGGCCTCAAGGTCGCGGCCGTGAAGGCGCCGGGCTTCGGTGATCGCCGCAAGGCGATGCTCGAGGACATCGCGATCCTCACCGGCGGCCAGGTGATCTCCGAAGACCTCGGCATCAAGCTCGAGAACGTCACGGTGCAGATGCTCGGCCGGGCCAAGAAGGTCCTGATCGAGAAGGAGAAGACCACGATCGTCGACGGCGCCGGCAAGAAGGCCGACATCGAGGCGCGCGTCGGTCAGATCAAGGCGCAGGTCGAGGAGACCACCTCGGACTACGACCGTGAGAAGCTCCAGGAGCGTCTGGCGAAGCTCGCCGGCGGCGTCGCGGTGATCCGCGTCGGTGGCGCCACCGAGATCGAGGTGAAGGAGAAGAAGGACCGCGTCGAGGACGCCCTCAACGCGACCCGCGCGGCCGTCGAGGAAGGCATCGTCCCGGGCGGCGGCGTCGCGCTGCTGCGCGCCAAGGCCTCGGTCGGCAAGATCAAGAACGACAATGCCGACGTCCAGGCCGGCATCAACATCGTGCTGAAGGCGCTCGAGGCGCCGATCCGGCAGATCGTCGAGAACGCCGGCGTCGAGGGCTCGATCGTGGTCGGCAAGATCCTCGAGAACAAGTCGGAGACGTTCGGCTTCGACGCGCAGACCGAGAAGTATGTCGACCTCGTCGAGGCCGGCATCATCGATCCGGCCAAGGTGGTGCGCACCGCGCTCCAGGACGCCGCCTCGATCGCCGGCCTGCTGGTCACCACCGAGGCGATGGTCGCCGAGCTGCCGAAGGACAAGCCGGCCCCGGCGATGCCGCACGGCGGCGGCATGGGCGGCATGGACTTCTGATCGGCCGCTCCTGATCGGCAGACCTGATCACCAGACGACGAAGGGCCGCCGAAAGGCGGCCCTTTTTTCATCGCCTTTCATCGCCGCTCTTCATCGGAGCGGGCGAGGCCTTCGAGCCCCGCGAACGCAGTTGTTACTACCGCCGCCTCACTGCGCCGGCGCCAGATCCCGCTCGCGAATCGTGTGGCCGTCGCCGTCGCGCTCCAGCACCAGGCGGCGGTCGTGCAGGGCGTCGAGCGTCGAGCGGTGGCCGATCGACACCAGCGCCGTGCCGGGCAGTCTTTCGCGCAACAGCCGATAGAGGGCCGCCTCCGACGGCTCGTCGAGCGACGCCGTCGCCTCGTCGAGGAACAGATAGTCGGGCGCGTGCAGGATGGCGCGGGCGATGGCGAGACGCTGCTGCTCGCCGAGCGACAGCATGCGGGCCCAATGGGCGTCCTCGTCGAGCCGCGGCACCAGCCCGCCGAGCCCGACCGCTACGAGGACCTCGGCGACCCGCTCCCGCGCGAACCGCTCCGGCTCGGCCGGGTACGCGACCGCGGCGGCGAGCGGGCCGACCGGCAGATACGGCTTCTGCGGCAGGACCATCACGGTCTTGCCGTCCGGCACCGCGATGTCGCCGTCGCCGAACGGCCAGATGCCGGCGAGCGCCCGGAACAGGGTCGACTTGCCCGAGCCCGACGGGCCATTGACCAGCACGCGCGCCCCGGCCGGCAGATCGAGGTCGGCGGCCGTCACCAACGGCCGCCCGTTCGGCAGCCGCACGTCGAGCGCCGCGGTCGCGATGCCGCCGGCCTCCGGGCGCGGCGTCACCGCGATCGTCTCCGGCGTCCGGGTCGCGGCTCGGCCCGCCGCGATCGCGGCGTCGAAGCCGTCGAGCCGGTCGACCACCGCCTTCCATTCGGCGATCGACCGGTAGGACGTGATGAAGAAGGACAGCGCCGTCTGCACGCTGCCGAAGGCCGAGGCCGTCTGCATCAGCCCGCCGAGATTGACGACGCCGGCGAAATAGGCCGGCGACACGACGACGAACGGGAACACGGTCGAGATCTGGCCGTAGCCGGCCGTGAAGAAGGTGAGCTTCTTCTGCCGCGTCATGATGGCGAACCAGTTGCCCATCAGGGCGCCGAAGCGATCGAGCAGCCGGGCCTTCTCGGCGCTCTCGCCGCCGAGCAGCGCGATCTGCTCGCCGTTCTCGCGCACCCGCACCAGGCTGAAGCGGAAATCGGCCTCGTAGCGCTGCTGGCGGAAGTTCAGCGGGATCAGCGGCCGGCCGATCAGATGGGTGAGCGTGGTGCCGACGACCGCCCACAGGAGGGCGGCCCAGACCAGATAGCCCGGGATGTCCCACGTGCTGCCGCCGAGATGAAGCGGTGCCCGCGCCGACAGGCCCCACAGGATGGCGACGAACGACACCAGCGTGACGACCGCGTTGAGGAGCCCGAGCCCGATGGTGAGGCCGCGATCGATGAACTGGTTGATGTCCTCGGCGATGCGCTGGTCCGGATTGTCGGCCGAGTCGCCGAGGAGCTGCATGCGGTAGTGGTTGGCGTCGGCGAGCCAGTGCGACAGATAGCGGCTCGTCATCCAGCGCCGCCAGCGGATCTGCAGCCACTGGTTCAGATAGAGCTGATAGACGGCGAGCACGATGAAGGCGGCCGCCAGCGCACAGAAGAACAGGAGCTCGGACACGAAGGTGTCCCAGCTGCGCTCCTGCAGGGCGTTGTAGAAGCGGTTGTTCCATTGGTTGATCATCACCGTGATGGCGACGATGGCGAGCTCGATGGCGACGACGGCGGCGAGCAGGCCGCGGCCCGCCCAGCGGTCCTCGGAGCGGAAGTAAGGTGCGGCGAGGCGCCACACGACGGCGAGGGACGAGGTCAGGCGGGACACGAGGCGCTCCAGTGGCGGCGGCGCGCCGGCGGGACCGGCGGCGAACGGCCGCCTCAATCGCGGCGAAACCGGGCGTTTTCACGTCCCCGCGGTCGCCCCGGCGGCCGGTCCGACAGTACGATCGGGATCCGGGATTTCGCCTAAAGTTCGATACCTTCGCCCTTGAGGTTGCGACGGGAACCGGCCACACTGCCGCCCAACCGGCAGCACCCGCATGTCGGAGCACGAGCGGTCCACGCTCCAAGAACACCTGACAAGGACGGCCCGAGAACGAGGCTGTTCGCCAACGACTTTTTGGAGGAAACGCAGTCATGTCCCGCCCGGATTCCCGCCACCCGTCCGTCCGCACGTCGCCCGACCACGTCGAGGCGACCACCGCGAAAGCCGCGACGCGGCGCAAGTTCCTGCTGACCGCCGGCGCCGCCGGCGCCGCCGCCACGGTCGCGGCCCCGGCCGTCGCCCAGTCGAGCGGCCCGATCACCATGCGCTGGCAGAGCACGTGGCCCTCGAAGGACATATTCCACGAATACGCCCTCGACTTCGCCAAGAAGGTCAACGACATGACCGGTGGCGACCTGAAGATCGAGGTGCTGCCGGCGGGCGCCGTGGTGCCGGCCTTCGGCCTGCTCGAGGCGGTGTCGAAGGGCACGCTCGACGGCGGCCACGGCGTGATGGTCTATCACTACGGCAAGCAGACCGCGCTCGCCCTGTGGGGCTCCGGCCCGGGCTTCGGCATGGACGCCAACATGCTGCTCGCCTGGCACAAGTACGGCGGCGGCAAGGAGCTGCTCGCCAAGCTCTACGACTCGATCGGCGCCAACGTGGTGTCGTTCCCCTACGGCCCGATGCCGACCCAGCCGCTCGGCTGGTTCAAGAAGCCGGTCGCCAAGGTCGACGACATGAAGGGCCTGAAGTTCCGCACCGTCGGCATCTCGATCGACGTGTTCCAGGGCCTCGGCATGGCCGTCAACGCGCTGCCCGGCGGCGAGATCGTCTCGGCCATGGACCGCGGCCTCCTGGACGCGGCCGAGTTCAACAACGCCTCCTCGGACCGGGTGCTCGGCTTCCCGGACGTGTCCAAGGTCTGCATGCTGCAGAGCTACCACCAGAACGCCGAGCAGTTCGAGGTGCTGTTCAACAAGACCAAGTACGAGGCGCTGCCCGAGAAGATGCGGGCCCTGATCGCCAACGCGGTCGAGGCCGCCTCGGCCGACATGTCCTGGAAGGCGATCGACCGCTACTCCAAGGACTATGTCGAGATGCAGCAGAAGGACAAGGTCCGCTTCTACAAGACGCCGGACGCCGTGCTGAAGAAGCAGCTCGAGGTCTACGACGAGGTCGTCAAGAAGAAGGCCGGCGAGAACCCGATCTTCAAGGAGATCCTCGAGTCGCAGCGGCAGTTCGCCCAGCGCGCCACGCAATGGGAGAACGACACGGTGGTGAGCCGCAAGATGGCGTTCGACCACTATTTCGGCGCCTCCGGGGTCGCCAAGCAGCCGACCTGATCGCCTGATCCCCGCCGCCGCGCGGCGGCGGTCTCGCGCCGGAGCGGTCCTCGTTCGTCGGAGGATCGCTGCGGTGCCGCCGAGACGGCCGCTCCCGGTCCCCGGCGCCGGCACCGGTGCCGGTGCCGGCCCGTCTTCTCCGGCCAGACGACGTCCCGTCCGCGGCGCGTCGGACGGGCCATGCGCCCCGATCGCCGCCGCGCCGAGCGTTTCCGCCCATGTCGATGCTCCAGTCCACCCGGGCGATCCGCCGCGCCAAGCCGGTGCAGCGCGTGCTCTACGTCGCCGACCTGATCAGCACGATCGTCGGCAAGACCGCGGCCTGGCTGATCATCGCGCTGATGACCGTCGTGGTCATCGAGGTGTTCAAGCGCTACCTCTTCAACGCGCCGACCGCCTGGATCTTCGATCTCAACAACATGCTGTACGGCACCGTCTTCATGCTGTGCGGCGCCTACACGCTCGCCCAGAACGCGCATGTGCGCGGCGATTTCCTCTACGGCTCGTTCAAGCCGCGGACCCAGGCGACGCTCGACCTGATTCTCTACGTGGTGTTCTTCCTGCCCGGCATCGGCGCGCTGGTCTATGCCGGCCTGCACTACGCGCAGGATTCCTGGCGCATCCTCGAGCACTCGAACGTGACGGCCGACGGACCGCCCGTCTATCCCTTCAAGACCGTGATCCCGATCGCCGGCGTGCTCGTGCTGATTCAGGGGCTCGCCGAAATGTTGCGCTGCGTGGTCTGCCTGAAGTCCGGGGTGTGGCCGCCGCGGCTCAAGGACGTCGCCGAGCTCGACGTGATCGAGGAGCAGCTCGCCAACAGCGAGTACGTCGACGAGGACACCCGCAAGGCGGCGATCGCCCGCGCCCACGCCATAGACGAGACCGCGCGCCAGCGCGGCATGGGGGGAGACCTGAACACATGAGCGATCCCGCCCTCGGGCTCCTGATGCTCGGGCTCATCGTGATCGCCATCATGATGGGCTTCCCCACCGCCTTCACGCTGATGGGGCTCGGCATCTTCTTCGGCTTCTACGCTTTTTACGATCCCACCCAGTTCTGGTGGGACAACCGCGTCTTCGACCTGATGGTCCAGCGCACCTACGGCGCGATGACCAACGACGTGCTGATCTCCATCCCGCTCTTCGTGCTGATGGGCTACGTGATGGAGCGCGGCGCCCTCGTCGACAAGATGTTCTACAGCGTGCAGCTCTCGTTCAGCCGGGTGCCGGCGTCGCTGGCGGTCGCGAGCCTCATCGTCTGCGCCTTCTGGGGACTCGCCTCGGGCCTGGTCGGCGCCGTCGTGGTGCTGATGGGCGTCATCGCCTTCGGCCCGATGCTGCGGGCCGGCTACGACGTCAAGCTCGCCGCCGGCGTCATCACGGCGGGCGGCACGCTCGGCATTCTCATCCCGCCGTCGGTGATGATCATCGTCTATGCGGCGGTCGCCGGCCAGTCGGTGGTGAAGCTCTACGCCGCCGCGATGTTCCCGGGCTTCTTCCTGGCCACGCTCTACATCGTCTACATCATCAGCCGTGCCCTCATCCAGCCGTCGCTCGCCCCGCCGCTGCCGCCGGACCAGACCCGGGTGCCGGTGCCGGAATGGCTGAGCCGACTGCGCGCGGCCTACTCGCCCAATGTGCTGAAGACCTTCGTGTCGGCGCTCGCCTCGCCGGCGCGGGCCCGGGCCGTCAAGCGGGAGGACGGCACACCGGTCGGCTACGGCGCGCTCGTCGCCAACTTCCTGATCGCGCTGGTGCCGCTCGTGCTCGCCGCCGCGCTGATGGGGCTCGTCTGGTGGTACGTCGTCATCCATCGCGCGCCGGCCGAGGAGATCGAGTCGCTCGGCCTGCAGCCACTCGGCGGCGCCGCCCCGGTCGAGGCCGCGGCCGACACCGGGCCGGGCACCGGCTTCTTCGTCACCTACGCCGTGGTCGGCGTGCTGCTGGCCGCCATGCTGGTCCGCTACTACTGGCGCATGGGGGCGGAGCGCTTCTCGCTTCTGAAGCTGCTCACCTCCTCGGTCCTGCCGATCGCCACGCTCAGCATCACGGTGCTGCTGGTCATCCTGCTCGGCATCACCACGGCGACCGAGTCGGCGGCGGTCGGCTCGTTCGGCGCCTTCCTGCTGGCGCTGTTCGCCCGCACGCTCGACTGGAAGCGCACCAAGGAGGCGGTGTTCCTCACCGCCAAGACGACCGCGATGGTGTGCTGGCTGTTCGTCGGCTCGGCGCTGTTCTCGGCCGTGTTCGCGGTGCTGGGCGGTCAGGCGCTGCTGGAGCGCTGGGTGCTGTCGCTCGACCTCACGCCCACCCAGTTCATGATCCTGTCGCAGGCGATCATCTTCATTCTCGGCTGGCCGCTGGAATGGACCGAGATCATCATCATCTTCGTGCCGATCTTCCTGCCGCTCCTGAAGCACTTCGGCATCGACCCGATCCTGTGGGGCGTGCTCGTCTTCGTGAACCTGCAGGCCGCCTTCCTGTCGCCGCCCGTCGCCATGTCGGCCTTCTACCTGAAGGGCGTGGCGCCGCCGCACGTCACCATCAACCAGATCTTCGCCGGGATGATGCCCTACATGGGCGTCGTCATCCTGTGCATGGTGATCATGTACATCTGGCCCGGCATCGTGCTGTGGCTGCCGAACTGGCTGTACGGGGGGTGAGGCACCAAGCTGGAGCGCGGGCTACCAACGGCGCGCTCTTTTCACCTCTCCCCAGCGGGGAGAGGTCGACGCGCACAGCGCGTCGGGTGAGGGGGTGCCGCCCTCTCGATGAAACAACCGGCGTC
Source organism: Rhodoplanes sp. SY1 (assembly GCF_046000175.1). Taxonomy (NCBI): domain Bacteria; kingdom Pseudomonadati; phylum Pseudomonadota; class Alphaproteobacteria; order Hyphomicrobiales; family Nitrobacteraceae; genus Rhodoplanes; species Rhodoplanes sp. SY1. Next base: position 64,648 of record NZ_JBEOMB010000059.1, on the reverse strand, counting down.
AGTCCCCCCTCACCCCAGCCCTCCCCGCCGGGGAGAGGGAGCCGCGCAGCACTCGCCGTATCGTCAGAGGCTCCTCACAACCGTTCGCATGCGGCGATCCAGGCGTCGTGAAAGGTGCCCGCGCCAGCCCTCGCGTGGAGAGGGACGAGATTCGGCGCACCCTACTTCCAGCTCTGGTTCTCGGCGTCCCACACCCGGCCTTTCAGGTCGCGGGCGAGGGTCGCGAGCAGCGCGTCGGTCTCGACCGCGGCGCCCTCCTCCTCCTGGCCGTGATACCCGCCCGTGAAGGCGAGCTGGGCGCCGGCCGCCTTGTCGGCCGGCTCGACCGAGGACTCGCCGAGCCAGATCACCAACCCGTCGCCGCCGGCGGGCTTTTCCGGGCCGACCAGCAGGGTCACCTCGATCACCTCGGTGAGATCGAGTCCGCGCGCCGCCTGATCGGGGCGCTCGAGCGTGATGGTCACCTCGCGCGTCACCTCGTCCCAGCGCGCCGAGACCGGCTTCGCCGCGAGCGCCGCGGCGACCGCGGCCGACAACCGCTCGCTCAGCGCGTCGACCTTGAGGGCGCCGCCGTCCATGAACGCGGCCGCGTCGATCCGCACGGCGCGCTCGATCCCGTAGGCGCCGGTGGTCCAGCCCGCCATGATCACGCCCGGCATGCCCTGCAGCTTCGAGACCAGCGCCGCGGCGCGCTCCGGCGCCGTCTCCAGCCGCACCGTCTGATGGCCGCTGCGCAGATCCGTGCAGGTCTGCACCAGGCTCGCATAGTCGACCCGCACGCCCTGGCCGCGCAGGCTCTTCACCAGCTCGGGCAGGCCGTCGCGCGACACCTTCACGGCGACCGCCACGGGCGACACGTCGGCGAAGGTGCCGGGCGCGGTGACGATCTCCTCCTCGCTCGCCTGCTGGTCCTTGAACTCCTGCTCGCTCATGTCGGAGAGGTCGGTCGCCGCCGCCGGCTGCGTCTTGCCGTCGCGCGTGATGGTGCCCTCGAGCGAGAACGTGTCGTTCGCCTGCTTGCGGGTCAGGCTCACCGTCACGGGCACGCCCTCCGGCTCGCTCTTGCCGCTGCCGACCAGCTTGCCGCCCTCCGGCTTGAGCGCGATCTTGAAGCGGTCCTTGCGGATCGAGCCCGGGGTCACCGAGTGGCAGAGATCGAGCTCGGCCGAGACGATGCGGTTGCCCTGCCGCACCTCGCGCCAGATCGCGTCGCTCGACAGCGCCCCCATCAGCTCGCCGAAGATCGTGATGTAGCGCACCGTCTCGGCCGGCGGCGTCGGCGCGGGCGCCGGTCGCGAGCCCTTGGCCTGCGGGAAGGCCGGGCCGGAAAGGGCGAGCGTCAGGGACGCGGCGGCGACGGCGGCGAGCGCACGCATGAAGTCCTCCAGGAGAAACGGCGAGGCCGGCGGGATCGACCGCCGACGCTTGACCACAACCACGGCCAGCCGGCAAGAACAAGGCGCCCGACGCCGCCGCCCGGCGCATTCGGCCGGCCCATCGGCACCGCGGCAGCGCCTCGCTGCGGCCGCGATCCGGTCCTCGTTATCGTTCTCGATCCTGTTCTCGATTCGGAGTGGCCTCATGCTCTTTCGCGGCGCTTTCGTCCTGCGGCTGTCCCTCGCGCTCACCGTGTGGGGCGGCGTCATGGGGGGCGCCATCATGGCGGCCACCGACGCACAGGCGCAGGGTGCGTTTCCTTACGGGCAGGAGCTGCGCATGGACGCCGACCCGATGAAGGGCTCCAAGAAGGTGCCGATCCTCGACATCGCCGACAACGGGATCGCCGACATCGAGCTGTGGTGCGACGCCGTGATGGCCCGGCTCGTCGTCGCCGGCGATACCGTCACGGTGCTGACCGGGGAGCGCACGGCGCGTGGCTGCCCGCCCGAACGCGCCCAGGCCGACACGGCGATGATCGCCGCGCTTGAGCAGGCGACCCACTGGAAGGTGGTCGGCGACGCCCTGGTGCTCTCCGGCGGCCCGGCCGAGCTGCGCTTCCGCAAGCAAGGGAATTGAGACGGTCGCGCCTGCACTCCGACTCGTCATGCCCGGCCTTGTGCCGGGCATCCACGTCTTCCGACGTCTGGGCGCAAAAGACGTGGATGGCCGGGACGAGCCCGGCCATGACGGAGGAGAGGCGTGTGTCGCAGTCGGCGTGGGAGGCTGCGGATCACAACCCCAGCTTCGGCCACAGCGCATCGACGCGCGCCGTGACGTCGGGCGTCGCCTTGAGCACGGCGCCCCATTCGCGGCTGGTCTCGGTGCCGATCTTGTTGGTCGCGTCGAGGCCGAGCTTGCCGCCCAGGCCGGAGAGGGGCGAGGCGAAGTCGAGATAGTCGATCGGCGTGCGGTCGATCACCATCAGGTCGCGCGAGGCGTCGAAGCGGGTCGCGATCGCCCAGGCGACGTCGTCCCAGCTCTTCGGATCGACGTCGTCGTCCACCACCACGATCAGCTTGGTGTAGGTGAACTGCGGCAGCATGCCCCACAGGCCCATCATGATGCGCCGGGCGTGGCCGGGATACCGCTTCTTGATGGAGATGATCGCCATCCGGTACGAGCAGGCGTGCGGCGGCAGCCAGACGTCGACGATCTCGGGGAACGCCCGCTTCACGATCGGCAGGAACAGCTCGTTGAAGGTCGCGCCGAGCACGGCGGGCTCATCCGGGGCGCGGCCCGTGAAGGTGGACAGATAGGTCGGGTCGCGCCGCGTCGTGATCGCAGTGACGCGCATCACCGGGAACGGCTCGACGGAATTGTAGTAGCCGGTGTGGTCGCCGAACGGTCCTTCCGGCGCCGTCTCGGTCGCCGACACGAACCCTTCCAGCACGATCTCCGAATCGGCCGGCACCATCAGCGGCACCGTGCGGGCCTTTGCCAGGCGCGGCCGGGCGCCGCGCAGGAGACCGGAGAAGCGAATCTCCGACAGCGTCTCCGGCAGCGGCAGCACGGCGGCCAGCATCGTCGCCGGATCGGTGCCGATGGCGACCGCGACCGGCGTGTCCTTGCCCTGCGCGGCCCACTGGGCGTGGTGCTTGGCGCCACCGCGATGGTGCAGCCAACGCATGATGACGCGATCCGGCCCGAGCACCTGCATGCGGTAGATGCCGAGATTGTAGCCGGCGACCGTCTCCTGGTCGGGCGGCCGCGTCGTCACGACGCCCCAGGTGATCAGCGGGCCGGCCTCGCCGGGCCAGCAGGTCTGCACCGGAAGCGTGCCGAGGTCGACGTCGCGGCCGGTGCGGACCTCCTCCTGCACGACCGGACGGTCGACCGTCTCGGCCCGGGTGCGCATCGCCGCGCGAAGAATGGGGAGACGCGCGAGCGCGTCGCGCAGCCCGTCGACCGGTTGCGGCTCGCGCAAGGAGGCCAGCGCCTCGCCGAGTTCGGCCAGCCGCTCCGGGCGGATGCCGAGGCCGGCGGCGACGCGCTTGCGGGTGCCGAACAGATTTGTGATCACCGGCACGGGCAGGATGCGGCCGTTCGCGTCTCGCGGGCGCTCGAAGACCAGCGCCGGCCCGTCGCGGGCGATGACCCGGCGGTGGACCTCGGCCATGTCGTGGACGATGCCGACCGGCTCGGCGACGCGCGCGACGTCCCCGTCTGCGTCGAGGTGGCGCAGAAACTCGCGAAGGTCGCGGAACGGCGGAAAGTCTCGGATCGGCACGGGCCCTCCTGACGCCGCTCGGCGTCGTCATTCCGGGGCGCACCGCAGGTGCGAACCCGGAATCCAGCGGCAAGGTTCGAGATCGTGTCTGGATTCCGGGTTCGCGGCTTCGCCGCGCCCCGGAATGACCATGACCCTGGACTCCAGCCGGTGCGATCAAGAAGTCCGGCAGTGTCGTGCGTCCTTGACATAGAACAAAGCCCTAGCCGCCCCGGCGGGGTAACCAAGCCCTTCCATGTCGAGCAATTCAGCCACAGTCCCCGAGCTCCCGGGGGTTCTCGCGTTCGGCCTGCGGCCGTTGCCGCTCGCCCCGCTCGCGGCCGCCCTCGATCTCGTCGTCAAGTCGGCCGCCAGGCGGCATCCCGGCATGTTCGCCCGTCTCGGCGATCAGGCGGGGAAGCGATTCCTCATCGAGCCGACCGACCTTCCCTTCATCGTCGTGATGACGCCGCGCGCCGAAGATCCCGAGATCCTGGTGGTGCGTCCCGGCGAGGAGCCCGAGGCCGACGCCCGCATCGCCGGGCCGCTCGGCGCGCTGGTCGGCCTGATCCACGGCGCCTATGACGGCGACGCCCTGTTCTTCTCGCGCGACCTCACGGTCGAGGGCGACATGTCGGCCGTGGTGGCGCTACGCAACGCGCTCGACGACGCGGAGATCGACCTCGTCGCCGAAGCCGCCGCGGTGCTGGGTCCCCTCGCCTCGCCGGCCGAGCAGGTCGGCCGCCTCGCCGCCTCGGTCGCCGAGCGCATCACCGGCATCGCCTTCGCCCGCCCACGGAGCGGCTCATGACCCCCACTCTCACGGCCGAACGGCCCGGCGCCGGCAAGGCGGCGGGCGCGACGTCCAATGACACCTGGACGCCGAAGGGCAAGCTCGAGCTGGTCTGCCCGGCCGGCACGCCGGCGGCCATGCGGGCCGCCATCGAGGCGGGCGCCGACTCGGTGTATTGCGGCTTCGCCGACGACACCAACGCGCGCAACTTCCCCGGCCTCAACTTCAGCCATGCCGAGATGGCCGAGGGCGTCGCCTATGCGCACAAGCGCGGCGTCAAGGTGCTGATCGCCGTCAACACGTTCCCGCGCGCCGGGCAGCCTGATGCCTGGCATCGTGCCATCGACACGATCGCCCAGGTCGGCGGCGACGCCGCGATCGTCGCCGACATCGGCCTGCTCGACTACGCCGCCGAGAAGCACCCGAACCTGCGGCTGCATCTCTCCGTGCAGGCGGCCGCGGCGAACCCCGAGGCGATCGGCTTCTTCGTCGAGCGCTTCGGCGTGCGGCGCGTGGTGCTGCCGCGGGTGCTCACCGTCCAGGAGATCGCCGTCCTCAACAAGGAGATCCCCTGCGAGACCGAGGTGTTCGTGTTCGGCGGCCTGTGCGTGATGGCGGAGGGGCGCTGCTCGCTGTCCTCCTACGCCACCGGCTGCTCGCCCAACATGAACGGGGTCTGCTCGCCGCCGAGCCACGTCACCTATGCGCAGGAGAAGGGCAACTTCGTCTCGCGGCTGGGCGAGTTCATGATCAACACGGTGCCGGGCGGCCAGCCGATGCCGTATCCGACGCTGTGCAAGGGCCGCTTCACGGCGAACGGCGAGACCTCGCACATCTTCGAGGACCCGGCGAGCCTCGACGCCAGCCTGCTGATCCCGCCGCTCCACGAGGCCGGCGTGACAGCGCTGAAGATCGAGGGCCGGCAGAGGAGCCGCAGCTACACGGACGCCGTGGTGCGGGCGCTGCGCGGCGCGCTCGACCAGCACACTCGCGGCCTGCCGATCAATGCGCGCGCCCTGACGGCGCTCTCCGAAGGCGCCTCGACGACGCGCGGCGCCTACCAGAAGACGTGGCGATGAGAACAGCGGAGCCGTCGCTGGTCATTCCAGGGCGCGCCGAAGGCGCGAACCCGGAATCCAGCGGCAGACTCCGAGCTCTCGGCTGGATTCCGGGTTCGACGCTGCGCGTCGCCCCGGAATGACGCCGTCGGGAAACCGGGACTGATGATGATGGTGACGTCCGAAACCGCTGCACGCAGCACCCTCACGCTCGGGGCGGTGCTGTTCAACTGGTCGCCCGAGCAGTGGCGTGACTATCACTTCCGGGTCGCCGACGAGGCGCCGGTGGAGCGCGTCTGCGTCGGCGAGGTGGTGTGCTCGAAGCGCCTGCCGTTCTACCAGGACGACATGCCGGCCGTGATCGAGCGCCTGCAGCGCGGCGGCAAGACCGTGATCCTCTCCTCGCTGGCGCTGCCGACGCTGCCGCGCGAGCGCAAGATGATCGACGACCTGCTGGCGATCCCCGGCGTGCTGGTGGAGGCGAGCGACGTCTCGGCGCTGGGCCCGCTCGGCGGCCGGCCGCACGTGATCGGCCCGCTGATCAACGTCTACAACGAGGGCACGGTCGCCTTCATGGAGAAGCAGGGCGCCGTGCACATCTGCCTGCCGCCCGAGCTGCCGATGACCGCGATGGCGGCGCTCGCCGTGAAGGCGACGACCGCGACGCTCGAGGCCTGGGCGTTCGGCCGCGCGCCCCTCGCCATCTCGGCGCGCTGCTACCATGCGCGCATCCATTCGCTCGCCAAGGATTCCTGCCAGTTCGTCTGCAACAAGGATCCGGACGGGCTCGAGGTCGACACGCTGGAGGGCCGCCGCTTCCTCGCCGTCAACGGCGTGCAGACGATGAGCGACACCGTCGTCAACCTGATCGCCGACGTCGACGTGCTCGCCAAATGCGGCGTCGGGTCGTTCCGCCTGTCGCCGCACACCTGCGACATGGTCGCGCTCGCGCAAGTCTTCCGCGACGTGCTCGACGGCACCATCGCGGCGGCCGAGGGCGAGGCGCGGGTCGCCGCCCTGATGCCGAACGCCGTCTTCTCCAACGGCTTCCTGCACGGCAAGCCCGGTCACCAGCGCATCGCGCTGGCCGGGTAGGGCGCCGCACGGCCCCGGTGTCAGGTCGAGAGATTCACGTTAGACTAGGCCATCGGAGGATGATCCCGTGGCCGACCTGTCCCGTATCGTGCTCGATCCCGCGGTCCTGACCGGAAAACCGGTGATCCGCGGCACGCGGATTTCGGTCGACTTCGTCATCGGGCTCATGGCAGACGGCTGGAGCGAGGCCGACATTCTGCAGACCTATCCAGGCCTCACCCATGAAGACGTCACGGCGTGCCTCGCCTATGCGCACGGCCTCCTGACCTCGGAGAAGGTCTATCCGAGCATCGCCTGATGCGCTTCCTGGCGAACGAGAACATTCCAGCCGCGGTCGTCACCGCCTTGCGGGCGGCCGGGCACGATGTCGCCTGGGTGCGCGAAGACGCGCCGGGCGCTCCGGATGATGCGGTTCTGGCCCGCGCCGTCGCCGACGAGCGCGTATTGTTGACCTCGACAAGGATTTCGGTGAGCTGGCCTGGCGCCGCGGCCTGCCGGCGACCTCCGGCGTGATCCTGCTTCGCCTCCCGATGCCCCCGCCGAACGATGCCAGGGCGGCGATCGCCGCGCGTATCGCCGAACGAGCCGACTGGGCTGGGCATTTCAGCATTGTCGAGCGCGGCCGCATCCGAATGCGTGCCCTGCAGACTCGATCACATTGACGATGATGGCCGGGACGAGCCCGGCCATCATGCGTGACAGGATGACCGTCACCCCTTCTTCGGCAGCGCGACGATCATGTCGAGCTCGACCCGGGCGCCGGGCGAGGAGAGCTGGTTGATGCACACCATCGTGCTGGCGGGACGCCAGTCGCCGAAATAGGGGCGCATGGCGCGGTGCATGCCGTCGCCGTCGCGGATGTCGGTCAGGTACTTCGTCACCTTGACGACGTCCTTCCAGCTCGCGCCGACCTCGTCGAGGATCGACTTGATCGCCTCCATGGCGTTCTTCGTCTGATCCTCGATCGCGTGCGGATGCACGTGCTCCTCGTCGCGATGCGGATGGTCGTGATAGAGCGCCGAGGCGGTCGCCCCCGAGATGAACATCAGGTCGCAGGCGCCGACGATGTGGACAGCCGGCGCATAGGGCATCTTGTGGGCCTGCGACGGATCGGGATGGATCGACTTCAGCTCGAAGGTCATGGACGTCTCCGGTGCGTTGATATTGGTGAGGTGCGAAGGACGTGAGAGGGATCAGTTGACGCGCCAGTGGCCGAGGCGGACGTCGATGGCGTCCTGGATCTTGGTGACGACGATGCCGAGGGTGGCGAGCACGATCAGCACGGCGAACACCTGCTCGGTCTCCAGCACCTGGCCGGCGAGATAGAGCCGCGCGCCGAGCCCGACCTTGCCGACCACCATCTCGGCGGCGACGACCAGGATGATCGACACGCCGAGCCCGAGCCGGATGCCGGCGAAGATCGACGGGATGGCGCTCGGCAGCAGCACCATGCGGATGATCTGGCGGCGCGACGCGCCGAGATCGCGGGCGGCGAGCACCAGGCCCTGGTCGCACTGGCTGATGCCCAGCACCGTGTTGATGACGACGGGGAAGAACGCGCCCAGCATGCTGATCGTCAGCATGAAGGGGCCGCCGGTGCCGAGCCAGATGATCAGCAGCGGAATCAGCGTCACCTTGGGCAGCGGATAGAGCGCGGCGATGAAGTTGTCGGCGATCGCCCGCACCCGCACCGACACGGCCATCCAGACGCCGAGCGCGACGCCGAGGACGAGCGCGATGAAGAAGCCGCCGAAGATGCGCGTGAGCGTCGCGATCAGGTCGGTCGTCAGGCCGCCGTTGCGGAACATGTCGAACAGCGCGACGACGATGCGGCTCGGTCGCGGCAGGTAGATCGGGTTGAGCTGGAGCACGATCACGGTCAGCTCCCAGGCGAGAATCACGACCGCGACCGCGATCCAGCTCAGCGCCTTGGGCTCGCCGAGGCGCGCGAGCAGGCCGCGCGGCGGCGCCGCCGGCGCGGTGTCCGGGCTCGCCAGCGGCCCGGCCGTGGTGTCGGGGCTCACGCGTCGCCTCCCTCGGTCGCCATGGCGCGGATCACCTCCTGGCGCAGCAGGCCGTAAATCTGGTCGAACAGCGCCGAGAAGCGCGGGTCGTGCGTCGTCGCCATGCTGCGCGGATGCGGCAGGTCGTTCTGGATCTCGGCGGCGATGCGGCCCGGCCGCGCCGTCATCACCAGGATGGAGTCGGCGAGCAGGATCGCCTCCTCGATCGAGTGGGTGACCAGGATCGCCGTGGTGCCGCTGCGCTCGACCAGGGTCGCGAGCTGCTCCTGCAGGACGAGGCGCGTCTGCGCGTCGAGCGCGCCGAACGGCTCGTCGAGCAGCAGGAGCTCTGGCTCCATCACCAGCGCGCGGGCGATGCCGACGCGCTGGCGCATGCCGCCGGAGAGCTGGCGCGGATATTTCTGCTCGAAGCCCGTGAGATCCACGGCGGCGAGCGCCTTCCTGGCGCGGGCGAGGCGCTCGGCCTTGGACACGCCGGCGACCTCCAGCCCGAACGCCACGTTGTCGACGATGGTGCGCCACGGGAACAGATTGAAGGCCTGCCAGACGGTGGCCATGTGGGGTGGCGCGACGTCTCGGATCGCCTGTTCGTCGGTCTCGCTGCCCAGTCTCACGAAGCGCAGCTTGCCGCGGGTCGGCGTCAGGAAGCCGCGGACGATCTGCAGCAGCGTGCTCTTACCGCAGCCGCTCGGCCCGATGATCGCCGTCACCTTGCCGGGCGCGAAGCGGCAGCTCACGTCGGACAGCGCGACCACCGGCTCGCCGCTCTTCGACGGGAAGGTGAGGCCGATGTTTTCTATGGCAATCGTCGTCGCCGACGCTCGCGGCGCCGATGCATGCGGTGCGGATGTCGCAACGGGCGGAGCGGCAGCCGGCGCTGACGACATGATGTTCACCTCCGGGGGCACGAGGCTCGGGCCGGACCCGCGGGCCGGCTGGTCTGTTGCACCGAAGCCTCGGACGTGATTATCTTCATGTCAAGATAATTGCGGAGGCAGCCGGTGCCGCGATCCGATGCAGTGTCGTCCCGCGCCGCGGGATCGTCCCGCGGTGCAGCGAGATTCGGCGATGCGGCGACTGCTGCGGACGCGATGGACCGCTTCATCGCCGAGTGGAACGCCTCGCATCCCGACATCGACGTGCACTATCTCGCGACGCTCGGTCGCATCCTTCGGCTCTCTGCGCATCTCCGCGAGGCGGTGGACGGCTGGCTGAAGCCGTTCGGCCTGACTTGGGACGTGTTCGATCTTCTCGTGACGATCCGGCGCTCCGGCGCGTCCGACGGCGTGCGGCCGACGGCGCTCTACGACGCCTGTCTCCTGTCCTCCGGCGCGATGACCAACCGCATCGACCGTGTCGAGAAGGCGGGGCTCGCGGTGCGGCGTCCCGATCCCGACGATCGCCGCGCGACGCGCGTCGCCTTGACGCGGCGCGGCGCCGTGCTCGCCGACAAGGCGATGAACGCGCACGCGGCGCACTCGCGCGACATCGCCGACCGGCTCACCGCGGCCGAGCAGGCGACGCTCGCGCACCTCCTGCGCAAGCTGCTGGCGACCTTCGAGGACGAGATGCCGAACGGGCGCGGGGAATGAGCGCGCCGGTCGAGTCGATGCCGCCGGAACGCCACCCTGTGTCGGTGGGCGAAACGCCACGACCGCGTCCGACCGCGACGGCCTTGCGGGTCGCGCCGGCCGTGGTGCACACTTCATACAAAGACTGCAGAGACGGCCGCCGCGCACGCTGCCGTTATTCACCCGCGGCATCGCTCTTGCATTTCCCGCCCCGCATCACGTCGATGCCGTTGTCCCACCCCCGGAGGCGCCCATGACCCGCTCCCTCGACCGCCGACGCTTTCTGTCCACGACCGCCGCGGCCGCCGCCGCTGCGACGATCGCGATGCCGCATGTCGCCCGATCCCAGGAGCGGGCGAAGATCCGCATCGGCGTGGTGCCGCTGATCTCGTCCGGGCCGATCTTCGTCGCCCAGGCGAAGGGCTTCTTCGACAAGGTCGGCCTCGACGTCGAGATCCGCTACTTCGCCGACGGCGTGCTGGCGATGCCGGCGCTGATCGCCGGCGAGCTCGACGCCACCGTCGCGACGCTGAATGCCGGCCTGTTCAACACCGTGTCGAAGGGCGCGCCGTTCAAGCTGATCCTCGACCGCGGCTCGGAGAAGCCGGGCTCCGGCTCGATGACCATCGCGGCGTCGAACGACATGGTGAAGGCCGGCATGACGGCGCCGAACAAGATGGCGCTTCTGAAGGGGAAGAAGGTCGCCATCCAGGCGCCGGGCGGCATCGACCAGTATCTGATCGGGCTGGGCGTGCAGCGCGCCGGCCTCGATCCGCGCACCGACGTGAACTGGTCGAGCGGGCTCGCCTACCCCGATATCGTCAAGGCGATCGGCGCCGGCCAAGCCGACGCCGCCAACGTGCCGGTGCCGCTCGGCTTCCTGGTCGAGAAGAACAATTTCGGCAAGCTGGTCTTCGCCGGCTACGACATCGAGCCGAACACCCAGCTCGCCTGCTGGGCGATGTCGCAGAAGTACCTGCAGGCGAACAAGTCGGCCGCGGTGCGCTTCGCCATGGCGCACACCCATGCGGGCCGCCTCTACAACAAGGCGGCCGCCGCCAAGGACCCGGAGGTGATCAAGATCATCTCCGAGGCGACCAAGGTGCCGCCCCCGCTGATCGAGGCCGCGGCGCCGCGCTGGACCTGGTTCAACGACGACGGCCAGCCCAATATCGAGTCCTGCATGGCGCAAGGCAGGTTCTGGACCGAGCAGATGAAGCTCGTCTCCGGCAGCGTCACCAAGGAGCAGCTGTTCGACCTGTCGCCGGCGATCGAGGCGAACGCCCAGCTCGCGACGAAGAACCCGTTCGGGTGAGCGCTGCCGGACTTCGGGTGAGCCCTGTCGGACAGAGTGGCGGCGCGATCGCGCCGCTCGTCGAGCGTCATACCAACGGCCCAGGACGCTGACTTTCACCATCACCCTGAGGTGCCCGGCGTAGCCGGGCCTCGAAGGATACGGCCAGCCAAGTCGGCGTCGCCGACTTGGCTTCGATGCTGTCGAGAGCCACTGCCCGAGGCCATTGGTATCAGATCTTCAACCGCTTGAAGACGAACCACGGCAGGTGGCGGATGATCGTCATGATCGGTCCCCAGAACCACGGCGTGTAGACGGTGCGGCGGCGCTTCTCGACGGCGCGCACGATGTCGGCGCCGACCGCGTCGGGGCTCGCGAACAGCGGCCCCTTGGCGATCGCGTCGGTCATCGGCGTATCGACGAAGCCCGGCTTCACCGTGACGATCCGCACCGGCGTGCCGGCGTATTTCTGGGCGAGACCTTCGAGGAAGCGGTCGACCCCGCCCTTCGCCGCGCCGTAGACGAAGTTCGAGGCGCGGCCGCGGTCGCCGGCGACCGAGCCGATGGTGATCAGGGCGAGCGGCGCGGCGGCCGGGCGGTCCTTCAAGAGCGCCAGCATCCACAGCGCGACGCTGACGAAGTTGACCTCGAGCGCGTTTCGCGCGGCGCCGAGATCGCGCTCGCTCGTCGCCTGGTCGCCGAGCCCGCCGTAGGCGATCAGCACCTCGTCGGGCTCGCCGAGGCGGCGGCGCAGCGCGGCGGCCTCAGCCTCGATGCCGGCGAGATCGGCGAGATCGAGCGTCGCGATGTCGGCGGCGCGCGCCCCGCCGGCGCGCAGATCGTCGGCAATCGCCGACAGGCGGGCGGCATTCTGGCCGACCAGCAGGAAGGCGGCGCCGGTCGCGGCGCGGCGGCGCGCATAGGCCTGCGCCATCGCCGAGCCGGCGCCGAGAACGAGGATGCGGGAGGGCGTGGTGGGCGTGCTCATCGGGCGTCTCCGGTCACGCGGCGCCAGAAGTCGGAGCCGAAGGCGGGATCGCGCAGCGCCGCGACCTTGCGCCAGTCGGGATAGCCGGCCTTGAACATCTCCGGCATCATCACGGCGTCCTTGGCCGGATAGATGCGGCCGCCCGCCGTGGTCGCGATCTCGGCGAGCCGGAGGAGCAGGCGCCGGGTGGGCTCGCCCTTGTCGGGAAAGTCGAGCGCCAGCGTCGCCCCCGGCATCGGGAACGACAAGACGCCTCCCGAGCGCGTCTCGCCCAAGAGCTTGAGGACGGCGAGGAACGAGCCCTGCCCCTCCGCCGCGGTCGCCTCCAGAAGCCGCACGACGGTGTCGCGCGCCGCCGGCATCGGAACGACGGACTGGTGCTGATAGAAGCCGCGCTTGCCGTAGAGCCGGTTCCAGCTCGGCAGCGCATCGAGCGGATAGAAGAACGGGTCGTAGTGTTGCGTGCAGGCGCCGACCGCATAGGGCCGCCGGCGATAGAGCGCGTTGAAGGCCCGCATCGTGACACTGTTCAGCACAAAGCCGGGCAGCTCCGGCGCGAAGCCGAGCCGCGGGGATTTGTGAACCTCGAGCCCGCCGGTTTCCGCCCAGCGCCCGCGCATGAAGAGGCCGCGACCGAGATCGTGCCCCTTGGCGAGGCAGTCGACCCATGCGACCGTGAACGGCCAGTCACGGCTGTCCTGCGCGATGCGGAAGAAGTCGTCGACGTCGCGGATCGCCAGCGATTCCGTGTGCAGCCGCGCCGCCGCGATCGGCACGAGCCGCATCTCCACCCATTCGATGAAGCCGGTCAGGCCGAGGCCGCCGACGGTCGCCGCGAACAGTTCCGCGTTCTCGTCGCGCGACAGCGTCAGGCGCTCGCCGGTCGAGCGCAGCAGCCCGAGCTTCTCCACATGGGCGCCGAAGCTGCCGGCCGTCTCGTGATTCTTGCCGTGCACGTCGTTGGCGACGGCGCCGCCGAGCGTGACGAGCTTGGTCCCGGGCGTCACCGGCACGAACCAGCCGCGCGGCACGATGGTGCGCAGCAGCCGGTCGAGCGACAGCCCGGCCTCGGCCCGCACCCGCCCGGCCTGCAGGTCGATCCACTGCAGCCGGTCGAGCCGGTCGGTGACGAGGAGGCGGCCGTTCGCGTTGAGGCACACGTCGCCATAGGAGCGGCCGAGCCCGCGGGCGAGCAGCGGCGCGCCTGGCGTCGTCACGGTGCCGGCCGCGACGTCCAGGAAGGGCGGGCGCGTCACCTCGTGCAGCGGCCGGGCGAGGCGCCCCCAGGCGGTCATCGGGGTCATCGGCATCGGGCTGATCCTGATTTTTTCATTTCGCCTCGCTCGCCCTGATTCTCGTCTCGTCCCGACGTGCTGATCCGGTCCGGCTCACGCGGCGCCGGGCTTCGGGGTGGAGAGCCGCACCGCCAGCGGCACGGCCAGGAAGCCGGCGACGGTCGCGTACCATACCGTGCCGAGCCGCAGGATGGCGGTAGCGACCAACGCCACCTCGTTCGGCACGCCCTGCAGGCCGAGCAGCATCACCATGACGATCTCGAAGCCGCCGACGCCGCCCGGTGTCATGGTGAGGCCGCCGACCACCGCGGCGAAACCGAATACGAAGGTGGCGGCGGAGAGCGACACGGGCGCATCGAGGAGATGCAGCACCGCCCACAGCGCGACCGCCTCGACGAACCACGCGACGATCCCCAGCGCCAGCGAGACCAGAAAGACCCGCCCCTGCATGACCAGCGCGGTGTCGCGGACCATGTGGCGCACCTGGATGAACAGGCGCGGCTTGACCCGAACGAGGCCGTAGGTCGCGTTCAGCATCACGATCAGGAGCCGCGGCCGTGCGAGCAGCAGCGTGCCGGCCGCGGCGACCGCCAGCACGGCCAGCACCGGACCGCGATACTGCTCGAACCCGGTCAGCCCGGCGAGGCAGAGGAGCAGCATCGCGTAGACGTCGCTGATGCGGTCGGCGAGCTGGAGCGCGATGCCGCGCCGATAGGCGAGATCGAACCGCCGTTTCAGGAACCACAGCCGAACGACCTCGCCGAGCTTGCCGGGTGACATGGTGAGTGCGAAGCCGGCCGTGTAGTAGGCCGAGGTCTCCCAGAACGGCATTGCCAGGCCGAGATGGCCGGCAAGATAGACGAACCGCCAGGTGCGGATCACGTAGTTCAGGGTCGCGAAGGCGACGACGACCAGCACCAGCCAGGCCGGCGCGTCGGCCAGCACCCGCATCGCCTTGTCGAGATCGTCGCCGGCCGCCAGCACGATGATCGCGGCGACCACCGACAGGCCGGCCAGCACCCCGGCCGTGACGCCGGCGCGGCGCAAGGCCGGGCGAAGCGCCCGCCCCCCGTCGGCCGCCGGCGGGATGCGCGCCTCCGGTTCCGCTGGTCGGTCGGTGTCGGTCATCGCCCGGACCCTACCCGTTCGGCGTAAACGAAGTTTTCCGCCCCGCTGGTGCGGCCGCCCGCGGACGCGGCCGGGCCCGGCGAGGTCGCCGGGAGCCGCGCCGCCACGACGCCAGCCCGCGCGCCACCTCCCGCGCGCTTTCGTATGCAATTTTACGCATATTCATGCAGCGAAAAACGCCGTCGAATCGTGCCGACCGTGCCCCCGGCCCCGCTCCGCGGTCGCGTCCCCGCCCGAGTCGTCGCCGGTGGCACCACAACAACGACACACAGGGAGATGATCGTGGCCGGTCGAACCGACTTTCTCGCATCGCGGCGCGCCGTGCTCGGCCTCGCCGCCGGTGGATTGGCGACCGCGGCCGCCCTGCGGCGGGCCGACGCCGCGCGGACCGCGACCAAGGCCCGGATCGTCATCGTCGGGGCCGGCGCCGCCGGCACCGCGATGGCCAACCGTCTGGTCGAGCGGCTCGACGGCGCCACCATCACGCTGGTCGACGGTCGTGCCGAGCATTGGTACCAGCCCGGCCTGTCGCTGGTCGCGGCCGGGCTGCGGCCCGCCTCCTACACGGTCTCGAAGACGACCGACTGGCTGCCGCAGGGCGTGACGCTCGTCCCGGAGGCGGCGGCCGCCATCGACCCGGTCGCCAAGACGGTGGCGACGACGAGCGGCAAGCGGCTCCCTTACGACTTCCTGATCGTCGCCCCCGGCCTGGTGCTGGACTATGCGGCGATCGAGGGCTTCTCGCTCGACCTGATCGGCCGTGGCGGCATCGGCTCGCTCTATGCGGGACCCGACTACGCGGCCAAGACCTGGGCGGTGGCCTCGGCGTTCGCCGACAAGGGCGGCAAGGGCCTGTTCACCCGGCCGGCGACCGAGATGAAGTGCGCCGGCGCGCCCCTCAAGCACACCTTCCTGATCGAGGACATCGCCGGCCGCAGCGCCGGCAAGGGTCGTTACGAGATCACCTACGCGGCCCACAACGACGCGCTGTTCAGCGTGCCGATCGTCTCCGAGAAGGTCCGCATGCTGTTCCAGGAGCGCGGCATCAAGACCGTCTACAGCCATGTGCTCAAGTCGGTCGATCCCGGCCGCCGCATCGCCACCTTCGCCACGCCGAAGGGCGATCAGCAGATGGAGTACGACTATCTGCACGTCATCCCGCCGCAGCGCGCCCCGGAGGTGATCCGCCAGTCGGGCCTCTCCTGGGGCGACCGCTGGAAGGACCAGGGCTGGGTCGAGGTCGACCAGAAGACGCTGCGCCACCGCCGCTTCCCGGAGGTGTTCGCGATCGGCGACGTCGCCGGCGTGCCCAAGGGCAAGACCGCCGCCTCGGTGAAGTGGCAGGTGCCGGTCGTCGAGGACCATCTGGTCGCGACGATCGAGGGCCGGCAGAGCAGCGCCGCCTACGACGGCTACACGTCCTGCCCGCTGATCACCCGGGTCGGCCGCGCCATGCTGGTCGAGTTCGACTACAACAACAACCTCACCCCGTCCTTCCCGGGCGTCATCGCGCCCCTGGAGGAGCTGTGGATCAGCTGGCTGATGAAGGAGGTCGCGCTGAAGGCGACCTACAACGCCATGCTGCGCGGCCGGGCCTGAGGAGGACACGTCATGAAGGAACTGACCGTCGGCACCATGGTCGCCGTGTTCGAGGAGATGTTCGGCCTCGCGCTGTTCTGGATCATGGTTCTCGTCGCCGTCGCCATCACGGCGGCCTATCTCTACGTGCTGATCCGCGACCGCAGGCTGTCGATGCGCAAATTCCTGTGGGCGCAGCTCGCGATGCCGCTCGGCGCCGTGGCGGCCGTGCTGTTCGTCCAGGCGGTGACGCATTCGGACTTCGGCGACATCGGCGGCCCGGTCGACGTGATGGTGCTGCTCGGCGTCGCCGTGCTCGGGGCGATCGGCATCGCCATCATGGTCTACACGGCGCAGTCGCTCGCCCGCGGCGTCCGCGACGCCAGCCGCCGGGCGCTGTAGCGGCGCGCCCGGCCGACGAGCGAACGACGGTCACGCGGTCGCGTCGGGCGGGCGGCCCGGCCGCGGCCGGTAGCGCGGCAGCGACCAGCCCCAGCGCAGCGCCGCCGCCCGCACCGCGAAGCCGACCGCGAAGCCGGCGACCAGCGCCGCGTCGCGCGGCACGCCGGCGAACGACAGGGCCACGAACGTCGTCGCCCCGGCCAGCGTCGCGGTCGCGTAGATCTCGCGGCTGAGGATCACCGGGCTCTCGCCGCCCAGCACGTCGCGGATGACCCCGCCGAACGTCGCCGTGATCACGCCCATGGCGGCCGCGACGATCGCGCCCGCGCCGGCCCGCAGCGCCGCCTCGGCGCCCGTCACGGCGAACAGCGCGAGGCCTATGGCATCGAGCCACAGCAGGATGCGGTGGCGCGACTGCGGGAGATGCGCCGTGAAGAAGACGACCACCGCGACGACGGCGCAGACCACCAGATAGGCCGGTGCCCGCGTCCAGAACACCGGCGCGCCCATGAGGACGTCACGCAGCGTGCCGCCGCCGATGCCGGTCGCGGTGCCCAGCATCACGAAGCCGACGACATCCATCTGCTTGCGCGAGGCGACCAGCGCGCCCGTGACGGCGAAGACGACGACACCGAGCCAATCGAGCGCGGTCGTGACGGTGTCGAGCATCGCGGCCTCCGGACGCCGCGCGGTCCGCGGCGCCGCCATGGAGGCATGGCGGGCGCCCCCGCGCAATCGTCCCGAAGAGCAAGGGTCGCAGGCCGCGGCTTCGGACGGCGAAAACTCAGTTCGGCCGCTTGTCGTTGCAGTTCGGCGTATAGGGCGCCGCCTGGGTGTGGCCGCAGGCCGTGCACTCGTAGGTCCGCATCTCGCGGCTGATCGGTCCGGCGATGCTGAAGTTGCGCGACACGACCTGACACCGATGGCCGCAGTCTTCGCACGCAGGCCGGTCGAGCACGACGTCCCGATAGAGAATCAGCGTGGCAACGGTTTCGATATCGAGCGACTGTCTCGGCAATACGATGCGTGGAACAAATCTGTGGCGTCGAATTCTGAGTCTGTCTTCATGGCCACTCATTGGAGTTGGCCTCCGTCATCGAGAGCAACAGCAAAGAGATACCACGATGTGAGAAAACAAGAATCCGTACATTCCCGTTCGCCAATGAAGCTAATACCTGACCCGCGCCAAACGCGGCGTTCATAGGCTATTAAGTCTCGTGAAAGTCCCGCTTTCGGCATGGCGGCTCCGCGCCGACGCCGTCTCTCATCCGAGCGGATTACCCTCACTACCCTGTGTGGCGGGTTTTTTCGTCGGCAGGAGAACATAAACGGCGGCCGCGAGCGCGATCGCCAGCACGACCAGGGCGGCCGGGTGATGGGCGAGCGAGGAGACCTTGCCTTCGGTGATGATCAAGGCCTGGCGCACCGAGAGCTCGAGCTGCGGCCCGATGACGAATCCGATCAGGAACGTCACCCGCGAGTAGTCGAAGCGGTGCATCAGATAGCCGACGAGCCCGAAGCCGACCATCAGGCCGACCGCGAACACCGACTTGCTCTCCAGATAAGCACCGACCAGGCACAGCATGGTGACGACCGGAACGATGATGGTGGCCGGCACCCGGGTGAGCTGCGCGAAAGCGACGAGTCCGATCCGCCCGACCACCAGCATCATCACGGCGGCGACCATCATGGCGCCGAAGATCCCGTAGATCAGCCGCGGCTGCTCCTCGAACAGGCGCGGCCCCGGCGTGACGCCGTGGATGGTCAGCGCGGCGATCAGGATCGCGGCCGAGACACTGCCCGGCAGGCCGAGCGCGAACAGCGGCACGAAGCTCGCCGGCACGACCGCGTTGTCGGCCGTCTCGGCGGCAGCGACGCCCTTCAGCTCGCCCTTGCCGAACTCTTCGCCGGGCTTCGCCATGCGCTTCGCCAGCGCGTAGGACGCGAAGGACGCGACGGTCGGCCCGAGCCCCGGCAGGAGGCCGATCGCGGTGCCGACCAGGCTCGACTGCAGGATGGTCGGCAGCACCCGGCGAAACTGCGTCCAGCCGAGCCGGTCGTCGGCGCCGCCGGCCGCGACGGTCGCCGTGTCGGCGCGCCGGCCGATCACCTCCTCGGCCTGGATGATCATCTCGGACAAGGCCAGCATCCCGACCGTGACGGCGAGCAGCGGGATGCCGTCGAACAGCTCGACCTGGCCGAAGGTGAGGCGCGGCGTGCCGCTCTCGACGTCGAGGCCGACGGTCGCGCAGAGGAGCCCGAAGGCGCCGGCCGCCAGGCCGCGGAACAGCGACTTGCCGGCCAGCGCCGCGATGAAGGTCAGCGCCAGGATCATCACGGCCGACATCTCGACCGGCCCGAAGCCGAGCGCCAGCGTCGCCAGCGGGCGCGCCAGCAGGATCAGCGCGAGCGTGCCGATCAGGTCGCCGATCACCGAGCCGTAGAGGGCGACCTTGAGGGCCTGCTTGGCCTTGCCGGCGCGCGCCAGCGGATAGCCGTCGAGACACGTCACGGCGGCATTCGGCTCGCCGGGCGTGTTGATCAGGATCGCGGTCGTCGCGCCGCCGGCGCCGGACGCCTTGGCGATGCCGATCAGAAAGCCCACGGCGGCGACCGGCGTCAGCCAGTAGCTGATCGGGATGGCGATCGCGAGCGCGGCCGGCCGGTTGAGCCCGGGCAGCACGCCGATGACGTAGCCGAGGAGCACGCCGAGGAAGACGAACAGCACCGTGACGGGCGCGAGCGCGTCGCCGAGGCCGAGAAGCACCGCGTCCATGAGCACGCCTCAGCGAACGATCAGCGGAAGACCAGCCAGACGAGGCCGGCGCAGGCGAGCGCCGCGACGACGATGCGCAGCGGCCGGCGCTCGCCCAGCACCAGCATGCCGGCCGGCACCATCGCGAGCGCGCAGCCCGCGATGCCGACGACGGGGAGCAGGCAGACGCCCAGCACCGCGACGGCGCCGATGCGCACGAACGCTCCCCAGCCGTCCGGATAGCGCTCGCCCGGCGCCGCGCGCAAAAGGCGCAGAGCCGCATCGGCGATCACGAAGACGCCGAGCGCGATGGCGCAGACGGTCGGAAACACGGCCGGCGACAGGCCGATGCCGCCGTCCGAGGTCTGGGCCGGGATGATCCAGACGACGGCGGCGAGCGCGGCGGCGCCGAGCAGCACCGCCTCGGCGACCACCGAGAGCCGCGACCGCGCGCCCGGGGTCGCCGCGGGTGCGGCGTCTCCGGCGCGGCCGGCCGCGTCGCTCACTTGGACTGCTCGATCAGCTTGCCGAAATCGTCGATGTGGCGCTTGACGGTCGCCTCCAGGGTCGCGCCGGTCTCGACGACCTGGTTCAGGCTGCGTTTCTCCATGAGCGACACGATGCTCGGATCCTTGCCGGCCGCCGCGAAGGCGTCGTCGAGCTTCTTCGCCACTGCGGCGGGCAGCCCCTTCGGCGCGACGAACAGGATCAGGTTGACGCTCGCGACGCCGTAGCCGAGCTCCTTCAGGGTCGGCACGTCGGGCAGGCCGGCGACGCGCTTGTCGCCGAGCACCGCCATGACGGCGAGCTCGCCGGCCTTGGCCTGCGGATAATAGGCGCCCGACGAGTAGCCGAGATCGACATGGCCGCCCATCACCTGGGTCACCACCTCGGCGCCGCTGCGGGTCGGCACCGGCACCAGCGACACGCCGGCCTTCTTGGCGATGGCGGTCGAGATCATCCGGTCGAGCGCCGTGTTGGAGGCGTAGTTCATGCGACCCGTCGCCTTGGCGGCCGCCATGGCGTCGTTCAGGGACTTCCAGCCATGCTTGGGCAGCGCGATGAAGGCTTCGGGAAATTCGCCGATCGCCGCCACATAGGTGAACTCGGCCGGCGTGTAGCCGAGCTTCATCAGCTGCGGATCGAGCGTGATGGTGGTGGAGGTCGTCGCGACCAGGTTGTAGCCGTCGGCCGGCATCCTGGCGAGCGCCGTCGCCGCCACGGCGCCGCCGGCGCCCGGCTTGTTCTCCACCACCACGGGCTGGCCGAGCTGCTTCGCCACCACCTCGGCGACGGCGCGCGCGACCACGTCGGTGGTGCCGCCGGCGCCGAAACCGACCGCGATGGTCACCGGCTTCTCCGGCCATTCGGCCCGTGACGGCGCCGCGAAGGCTGCGAGAAGCGCGGCGCTCCACAGGACGGATCGAACGGTGCGGGACATCGACATCGACGGCTCCTTGGGGGCGGTGAAGCGCGGGACAGTGGACGGATCGTCCGGACGAGGAGGCGGGATCCGAGCGGCGGGGACCAGCCCGGAAGACACGTGACGGAATACAAGTCACGTGACGGAATACAAGTATCGTGCCCGTTTCGCGCCTGTCCAATCGGGTCGCTCCGATCGCGTCTCACCCATCGCGTCTCGCCACGCGCGTCTCGCCGATCGCGTGCGTCCGATCGCCCTCGCCGGGTGCGGGCGGCGGGTGCGGGACGCGAGCGGCCGGTCGCGTCGTCCCTCCCCTGATACTGCAATCGCGGCGTGATGGTTCTGCCACCGTCCTCGTGCTGAACTCGATCTCTGATTCGACCGTGGAGTACGACGATCATGGCTTGCGCGACCCGGACCCGACCCGTTTTCGGCGCGATGCTCGCGTGCACGGCCGTCGTGCTGCTTCTCGCCGCGGCGGTGGCCCAGGCCCGGGTCGATCCGGCGCGGCTGTCGGCCGCGCAATCCGCGGCGGCGCGGTTCATGCAACTCGCCAAGGGCTCGGAGACCACCGGCCAAGTGCCGCGCCAGAGCGATCCGGCCGTGCGGCCGCTGCTCGACATGGTGTTCGACACCAGCGACGTCACCGGCCCGGTCAGCTTCCAGGAGCTGACGCCGCTCAGCCAGCGGATGGTGACGGGCGCCCAGATCGGCACCGTCTACATGCTGGCGGGCACCGGCACGACCGATCTGGCCGGCCTCGCCGCCGACCCGCAGGCGGACGCCAAGGTCAACCGCAACGTCGTGCGCTTCGCCCCCGAGATGGGGCGGTTCCTGGACTTCGAGCTGGTCGTCCAGAACGCCATCGTCGAGGCCGTGCTGGTGCATCTCGCCAGCGCCAAGCCGGCCGACCTCGCCCGGCCGAACTTCCAGTCCGGCCTCGCCAGCATCCGCCAGGGCAGCCTGCGCACCGTCGCGAGCGTGATCGAGACGCTGACGGTCGACGGCCTCTCCGACGAGTGGCGGCGGTCGCGGCTGCCGGCGCTCGCCGGCATCGCGCCGCGGCTCGCCCGCTTTCTCGAGCCCGGACAGCGCGCCAGCCTGGAGCAGCTCGCCATGGCCTGCGCGGACGCGATGGCCGATCCCAGCCTCAAGCGCAGCCTGCAGGCCTTCGCCCGCACCGTCGCGGGCAGCTGAGCCGCCTCGTCTCGGAGAGCGTTGTCGGTTTCGTCGTATCCCTCCTCGATTTCCACTCGTCCCCGCGAAGGCGCGGAACCAGGAGCCGCACGACGTGAGCCCCTGGATTCCCGCTTTCGCGGGAATGAGCGGAGTATGGGGCGCCTTCAATGGAGACTGCTCTGGACATCGCGAAACGCCGCACCGCGAGTTGTCGGCCGGCCGACCGCCGTGCCATGGTGCGCGGTCGCTGCCCGGACCGAAAGTTGTCTCGATGAGCTTCGCGTCGTCGCCCGCCGGCTCGCCGCCGCCGTCCTCCCCGTCGTCCACCACACCGGCGTCGCGCTGGCGCCGCCTGCAGGCGGCGACCGATGCGGTGCATCGGGCACTGGATGCGCGCATCATGATGGGCGACCCGTTCCGCGACCGCGCGCGTTACGCCCGCTTCCTGGCGATGCAGCTGCAGATTTTTCGCGACGTCGATGCGCTGTATGCGGATCCCGGACTCCGCGCCGTGTTCCCGGATCTCGCCGAGCGCCGGCGGCTGCATCTCGCCGAGCAGGACGCGATCGACATCGGGCTCGATCCGGTCCCCCTCGACGCGCCGGCCGTCGCTCCGCCGATCGACGTGCCGACCGGCATGGGCTGGCTCTACGTGATCGAGGGGGCCGATCTCGGCTCGCCCTTCCTGCTGCAGGAGACGATCAAGATCGGCATCGGCGAGGACTTCGGCGCCCGCCACATGCGCGGCCATCCGCAGGGCCGCGGGCTGCACTGGCGCCACTTCACCGAGGCGCTCGACGCCGCCGTCATGAGCGAGGTCGAGGAGGCGCGCCTGATCGCCGGCGCCGAGGCGGCGTTCGAGCGGGTGAACCGGCTGTTCGCGCTGGCCGGCCTCGCCCCTGGCGACTGACGCGCCTGTAAGAAAGCACCTCCTTTTCGTTCGTCCGGCTCCGCCCGTCCGGCGGACGCGCGGGCCGATGTCCGGCACCCGGCACGCGCGCCGGAACTCTCGCGGATTCCACACGTTACGGCAGGTCACAGGCGTTCCCCCGCGGCCTCGCCGAGCAGCGGGTCCGTCAAAGAGGTTTTTCGACCCTTCCGACGAGGCTTTCTGGTGCATCCCCCGCGTTCGTGTCCGGCCGACCCGCCCTCGCGGGGTCGCTCTCCTCGCTGCAGGCCGTTCGGCCACGACGGGACACGCGGTGCGAACACGGAGGCGCCGCGATGACGGCGCACGAGGCGCCCGAGTCCCGCGTGGCAGGCTCGACCCTGACGGGCGCCGACAGGCCGGTGCCGTGTGAGCGCGAACCCATCCGCGTCCCGGGCAGCATCCAGCCGCACGGCGCCCTGCTGGTGGTCGATCCGGACGACGGACGGGTTCTCCAGGCCGCAGTCGGCCCGAGCGCCGCGACGGCCGTCCTCGGCGATCCTGTCGGCCGCCCGCTGGTCGAGGCGCTGGCCGCTGGCGCAGCGCCGCTGCTGCACGATCTCGACGACCGTATCCCGTCGACCGGCACGGCGCATCTCGGCCTGTTGCGCCTTGGCGACGCCGCCCACCATCTGATCGCCCACCGCGCCGACGACACGATCGTGGTCGAGCTCGAGCGGGCGCTCGCCGACGAGCCGGGCTCGTTCGACGAGGTCTATCCGCATGTGCGCGCCTTCCTCGAAGCCGTGCAGCGCGACGGCGACGTCGCCGCCCTGACGGCGCTCGCCGCCCGCGAGGTGCGGCGGATCACCGGGCTCGATCGCGTCCTCGTCTATCGCTTCGATTCCGAGTGGAACGGCGAGGTCGTGGCGGAGGACCGCAACGAGCGCCTGCCCTCCTATCTCGGGCTGCATTTCCCGGCCGCCGACATCCCGGCCCAGGCCCGCGAGCTGTATCGGCTCAATCGGCTGCGGCTGATCTCGGACGCGGGCTACACGCCGACGCCGCTGCGGCCGGCCGTGAACCCGCGCACCGGTCGGCCGATCGACCTCTCCTTCGCGGTGCTGCGCAGCGTCTCGCCCGTGCATCTCGAATACATGCGCAACATGGGCACGGGCGCCTCGATGTCGATCTCGCTGATGCGCGGCGATCGCCTGTGGGGCCTGATCTCGTGCCATCATCGCGACCCGGCGGTCGTGCCGTATCACGTCCGCACCGCCTGTGACTTCATCGGCCAGGTGCTGTCGCTGCAGCTCGCCGCCGACGAGTCGACGGCGGTCGCCGACCGCCGCGGCGCGCTGCGCGCCATCCAGACCCGTCTGCTCGCCCGCATGGCGTCGGCCGAGCAGTATGTCGACGGCCTGGTGGCGAGCGGCGACGATCTCCTCGCGCTCGCCGGTGCCGACGGCGCCGCCGTGGTGGCAGGCGGCACGATCGCGCGCATCGGCGCGGCGCCCTCCGGCCACGAGGTGCAGCGCCTGGTCGACTGGCTCGCCGGCCGCGAGCGCCTCGACGTGATGGCGACCGACAGCCTCGCCGCGACGATGCCGGGCGGCGAGGCGCTCAAGGACCTGGCGAGCGGCGTCCTCGCCATCTCCATCTCGCAGCTCCACGACAGCTACGTCCTGTGGTTCCGGCCCGAGGTGATCCGCACCGTCACCTGGGGCGGCGATCCGCGGACCCACGCCGAGCCCTCCGCTGACGGTCTGCGCCTCCACCCGCGAAAATCCTTCGCCGCCTGGCGGGAGACGGTGCGGCTGCGCGCCCGCGCCTGGGAGCCGGCCGAGATCGACGCCGTCGGCGAGCTGCGCACCGCGATCGTCGACATCGTGCTGCGCAAGGCCGAGGAGACGGCGGCGCTGTCGGAGCGGCTGACCAGCATCAACAAGGAGCTGGAGGCGTTCTCCTACTCGGTCAGCCACGACCTGCGGGCGCCGTTCCGGCACATCGTCGGCTATGCCCAGCTCCTGAAGAAATACGAGGGCGAGCGGCTGTCGGAGCGCGGCAACCGCTACATCGACACGATCGTCGAGAGCGCCATCTCGGCCGGCACGCTGGTCGACGACCTGCTCGGCTTCTCGCAGATGGGCCGCGCGACGCTGACGCCCGTGTCCGTCGACATGAATGCCCTGGTCGCCGACCTGCGGCGGCGCGCCGAGGCCGACACCCACGGCCGCAATGTCGTGTGGCGGACCGCGCCCCTCGCCGCCACCCGCGCCGACCCGATCATGCTGCGGCTCGCCATGCAGAACCTGATCGACAACGCGCTCAAGTTCTCCCGGCATCGTGACCCGGCCGTGATCGAGATCGGCTCGACCGAGACGGCGGAGGAGACCATCTACACGGTACGCGACAACGGCGCCGGCTTCGACATGGCCTATGTCGGCAAGCTGTTCGGCGTGTTCCAGCGGCTGCACCGGGTCGAGGAGTTCGAAGGCACCGGCATCGGCCTCGCCAACGTCAAGCGGATCGCCGAGCGTCATGGCGGCCGCGTGTGGGCGGAAGGCCGCGTCGACGGCGGCGCCGCCTTCTTTTTCGCATTGCCGAAACGATGAGGACCGCGGACGAGGCTCCCATGGCCGATCTCAAGCCCATTCTCCTGGTCGAGGACAGCCCGAAGGACATCGAGCTGACACTCGCCGCCCTCGAGCAGTGTCAGCTCGCCAACGGCGTGATCATCGCCCGCGACGGCGCCGAGGCGCTCGACTACATGTTCTCACGCGGTGTCTACGAGAGCCGGAACACCGCCGACCCGATCGTCGTGCTGCTCGACCTGAAGCTGCCGAAGATCGACGGCCTCGAGGTGCTGGAGCAGATCAAGCGCGATCCCGATCTGCGCCACACGCCGGTCGTGATGCTGACCTCGTCGCGCGAGGAGCGCGATCTCGTGCAGAGCTACAGTCTGGGCGTCAACGCCTTCGTGGTGAAGCCGGTCGGCTTCGACCAGTTCTTCCAGGCGATCCGCGATCTCGGCATGTTCTGGGCGGTGCTCAACGAGCCGCCGCCGGGCCTCGGGGCGACGAGGGACGAGTGACGCGCGCCTTCCACCAGACACCGCTGCCGGTCCGGGAGGTGCAGATCCTGCATCTCGAGGACGACGGCCTCGACGCGACGCTGGTGCGCGAGTTCCTGGCGGCGAGCGGCCTCGTCTTCCGCATCGAGCGCGTGTGGACCCGGGCGAGCTTCGTCGAGGCGCTCTCGACCGGCGCGTTCGACATCGTGCTCGCCGATCATCAGCTGCCGGATTTCGACGGCGTCACGGCGCTGGCGATCGCCCGCGCGCGCGCCCCGGAGCTGCCGTTCATCTTCGTCTCCGGCGCCTTCGGCGAGGAGCTCGCCGTCGAGGCGATGCGGCACGGCGCCACCGACTACGTGGTCAAGCAGCGGCTGGAGCGGCTGCCGCTGGTGGTGCGTCGCGCCGTCGCCGAGACGGCGGAGCGCAGCGAGCGGCTGCGCGCCGAGGCGGCGCTGCGGGCGAGCGAGGAGCAGTTCCGCACGCTCGCCGACAACATCGATCACTTCGCCTGGATGGCCGACGCCTCCGGAAATCTCTACTGGTACAACAAGCGCTGGTTCGACTACACGGGCACGACGCTCGACGAGGTGCGCGGCTCCGGCTGGCGCCGGGTCCATCATCCCGACCATCTCGCGCGGGTGGAGGGCGAGTATCGGCGCTGCATCGTGTCGGGCGAGTCGTGGGAGGACACCTTCCCGCTGCGCGGCCGTGACGGCGGCTATCGCTGGTTCCTGTCGCGCGCCCGCCCGATCCGAGACGCGGACGGACGGATCGTCCGCTGGTTCGGCACCAACACGGACGTGACCGAGCAGCGCGAGGCCGAGGAGGCGCTGCGCCGTCTCAACGAGACGCTGGAGCAGCGCATCGTCGCCGGGATCGTCGAGCGCGAGTCGATGCTCGCCAAGCTGCACGAGGCGCAACGGCTCGAGACCATCGGCCATCTCACCGGCGGCTTCGCGCACGACTTCAACAATCTGCTCACGCCGATCATCGGCAATCTCGACCTGCTGCGCCGGCGCCTGCCGGAGGCGGATCGCTCGCAGCGGCTGATCGCCAGCGCCCTGCAGGGCGCCGAGCGGGCCAAGACCATGGTGCAGCGGCTGCTCGCCTTCGCGCGCCGCCAGGTGCTGGAGCCGCGCCCCGTCGACGTCGCCCGGCTGGTCGAGGGGATGGCGGATTTCGTCGGCCGCTCGCTCGGGCCGCAGATCACCTTCGCGGTCGAGGCGGCAGCCGACCTGCCGGCCGCCCGTGTCGACCCCACCCAGCTCGAGCTCGCGATCCTCAACCTCGCCGTCAACGCCCGCGACGCCATGCCGGACGGCGGCACGCTGACCGTGGCGGTCGACGGCCGGACGATCGACCGGCACACCGACGCGGCGCACCGCTTCGGGCTGCGTCACGGCGAGTTCGTCCGCATCGTCGTCACCGACACCGGCACCGGCATGGACGCGGCGACGCTGACGCGCGCCATCGAGCCGTTCTACTCGACCAAGGGGATCGGCAAGGGCACCGGCCTCGGCCTGTCGATGGTGCACGGCCTCGCCGCCCAGTCGGGCGGTGCGCTGGTCCTGTCGAGCGCGCCCGGCGCCGGCACGCGCGCCGAGATCTGGCTGCCGATCGCCAACGAGCGGGCGGAGCACCGCGAGGCGCCGTCGCACGAGCCGGTGCGCGGCCGCGCCGTCACGGTCCTGCTGGTCGACGACGAGCCGCTGGTGCGGGCGACGACGGCCAGCATGCTGACGGATCTCGGACATCGTGTGATCGAGGCCGGCTCCGGTGCCCAGGCGCTCGACTGCCTGCGCCGGCTGGTGGACGGCGCGCAGCCCGACCTCGTGATCACCGACTATCTGATGCCGGCCATGACGGGCGCCGAGCTGGCGCGCGAGATCCGGGCCCGCCACCCGGACCTGCCGATCCTGCTCGCCACCGGCTATGCCAGCCTGACCGGCGAGGCGACGACCGACCTGCCGCTGCTCGCCAAGCCGTTCCAGCAGGCCGAACTCGCCGCCACCATCGCGCAGCTCGTCGCCGCCCCACAGGGCTGATCGGCGCCGGGTGCGCAACGGGTCGGTCGAGATCCTGGCCGTTCTCCACGGCGCGCGACGCCCGCCGGAACGCTTCGACTGAGACCAGCCTGCGTCCGCGGTGTCCCCCGCGCCCTACCCCACCGTCTGCACCTGCCCGGTCGCGGCGGAGCGGATCAGGGCTTCGCTCGCCGCGGCGCCGTGGACGATCTCGGCCGGCGTGATCGGGAAGGCCGGGCCGCCCTGGGCGGCGCGGGCGAAGGCCTCGAGGCCGGCCCGGGCCGTGTCGACGCGCGCCGCCGTCCAGGTCTCGGCCTCGCCCGTCACGGGCTGGAACCGGCACGCCCCGAACAGGCCGGTGCGGCGCTCCTCGGACGAGGCGCCGGCGACATGCGTCATGCCGTCGAGCCGCACCAGGCCCTTCGACCCGTAGGCCTGGATCACGAAGTTCGGCGCCGTCGCCATCATCATGCCGAGATAGGCGGATGCACCGCTCTTCAGGCGGAACAGCGCCGAGGTGGTGTCGTCGGTCGGCAGCTCCACGGCGCGGCGGAAGCTCTGGCAGTAGATCGTGTCGATCTCGCCGGCGAGCTGGATGAAGGCGTCGATCGCGTGCACGCCGAGCGGCGCCAGCGCCCCGCACGGCGCCTCCTCGGGTTTCGCGCGCCACGCCGTCCTCGCCATGAACAGGGCGTTGGGCACCGTCATGATGCACTCGATGTGCTCGAGCACGCCGAGTCCGCCGGAGCGGATGCGCTCGGTCAGACTGATCATTTCGGGATGGAAGCGGCGATTGAAGCCGATGCCGAGCGCGACGCCGGCCTCGTCCACGGCGGCGACCGCCGCCGCGGCCGACGCCTTGTCGTAGGTGAAGGGCTTCTCGCAGAACACGTGCTTGCCGGCGCGCGCCAGCGTCGTCACCTCGGCGGCATGGCCGGACGGCGGCGTCGCCAGGATGACGGCGTCGATACCGGGGTCGCGGGCGAGATCGTCGACCGAGGGCACGTGCCGGAGGCGGCGCGCGGCCATGAACTCCGCCATCTCGGGCGCGACCCGCGGCTGCGCGGCGGCGACGACCGTCATCACGTCCGACCCGTCCACCGATTCGACCAATGTCCGGCCCCACCAGCCGAGCCCCGCGATGGCGGTCCTGAGCATGCGTTCCCCCGAGTCCGTGGTGCTTATGAGATCCGGCCCGGACGGGCCGCCGTCCTCGACTCCGGCACGGCAAGGTGCGCGGCGTCAACACGCGATCGGCGCCGGGCTGCCCCGCCGCCGGTCCTGGCTGCGACCGGCCGCCGCAGCGGAACCGGAGGTCGGTCGCGGCCTTATTCACGAGGCGGAGCGGTCCTATAGTGCTCCCGTCGTCGGAGCATGATCGTCCCGAGCAGCGAATGCCACTGGTCGGGGGTCACGCTCCGGAGCCGCCGTCGTCGTCATCGGAGTGCCCCGTGGACCGGACCGTTCGCTACGTTCTCCTCGCCGTCGTGCTGGTGCTCGCCGTCATGCTGGCGCAGCCCTGGATTCAGCAGCAGTTCTATTCGGCCACCGAGCCGCGGGCGATCGAGCCGCGCGGCAATCTCGCCGATTGGGAGAAGACGACGATCGAGATCTTCAACCGGGTGTCGCCCTCGGTCGTGCAGGTCGCCGGGCGGGCGGGCGGCGATTTCTTCGCCGGAGCGGAGCCCGACGAGCAGAACGGCGGCGCCCAGACCGGCACCGGCTTCGTGTGGGACGCCGCCGGCCACATCGTCACCAACGCCCATGTGGTGCAGGGTGCGAGCGAGATCGCGGTGCGGCTCGCCAACGGCGAGGTCGCCCGCGCCACGGTGCGCGGCATGGCGTCGAACTACGACCTCGCGGTGCTGCGCATCCCGGCGCGGTCGCTGCCGCCGCCGATCCCGATCGGCAGCTCGGGCGACCTGCAGGTCGGACAGGCGGCGTTCGCGATCGGCAACCCGTTCGGGCTCGACCAGTCGCTCACCACCGGCGTGATCTCGGCGCTCAAGCGCCGCCTGCCGACCCAGACCGGGCGCGAGATCACCAACGTGATCCAGACCGACGCGGCGATCAATCCGGGCAACTCGGGCGGGCCGCTGCTCGACTCGGCCGGCCGGCTGATCGGCGTCAACACGGCGATCTTCTCGCCCTCCGGATCGAACGCCGGCATCGGCTTCGCCGTGCCGGTCGACACGGTCAACCGCGTGGTGCCGGCGCTGATCCGCAACGGGCGGGTGCCGACGCCCGGCATCGGCATCGTCGCGGCGCCCGAGTCGGTCGCCACCCGGCTCGGATACGAGGGGCTCGTGGTGGTGCGCACCGTGCCGGGCTCGCCGGCCGACCGCGCCGGGCTGCGCGGCGTCGACCGTACGGGCGGCGTCGTCGGCGACGTGATCACGGCCTGCAACGGCGAGCCGATCCGCCGCCTCGTCGATCTCAGCGACAAGCTCGAGCAGGTCGGCGTCGGCAACTCGATCGAGCTCTCGGTGCTGCGCGGCGGCCGCACCGTCACGCTCACGGTCGAGGTCGCCGACATCGGCGGGCGGCCGTGACATGACGGCGCCGCCTCGCCGCCGGACGCTCCGCCCACCACTTTGCATGTGAGGTGACGCACAGTCACGACACGGGCGCCGGCGCGATCCTCCGTGTCACGGCCGGCGCAGCGACGCCGGAGAACCGGAGGAAACCGCCATGTCGCCGCACCGCCGCTCGCATCCGCATCGCCGCTCCGTCCGCAGCCTCCTGGCCGCCGCCGTGCTGCTCGCCGTGTCCGCCACGGCCGGGGCCGCCATGGGCACCGACGAGGAGCGCTCCGCCTGCATCCCCGACGCGTTCCGCCTGTGCAGCAGCGCCATCCCGGACGCCACCCGGGTGATCGCCTGCCTGAAGACCGAGCGCGTCAAGCTCAGCCCGGCGTGCCGGACGGTGATGAAGCGCAACGGCACGATCTGATCGGGGAGCTTTCAGTGATCAGGTCGGTCTCGCCCCTCTCCCGAAAGGAGAGGGGCACAGAATGCGTCATCCCGGGGCGCGGATCATAGGTCCGCGAACCCGGAATCCATACGCCCGGCGGCAGTGGCTAATGCCCTCCGCCGGGGAGAGGTGAGGGTTCGACCGATGGTGAACTCGCGGGCCGATGACCCGGATCCCCACGTGATCAGATCGGCCGCGGGTTCGATGTGAAACAGGTCCGGTGTGAGACAGGTCCGACGAAAAAGGCCGCGCATCGCGCGGCCTTTTTGATTCGAGCCGTCCGTGCTGCGGCGCGCGGCGCCGCTGCTTCACCAGCCGATGCCGATGTAGAGCGGGTACCAGACACGCTCCAGCCGGGCGGCCATCATGTAGGGGCTGCGCGGCGCCGGCCGGGGCGCGACGGTGCGCGCCGCACGAGGGGGCCGCGGCTGTGCCGACGCGGCGCGGGCGATCCGCGGCTTGGCGGGCGCCGACGACGCGGCGACGGGAGCCTTGGGGGTGGCGGCTGGCTCGATAGGCCGGATGGACGGCTCGGGAGCCGCCGGAGCCGGAGCCTGCGCCTGGGTCTGGGTCTGGGTCTGGGTCTGGGTCTGGGTCTGCACCACCGCATCGGCGCGGGGAGCGCCGGCCGTCGCCGGGTCGGTCGCCGATGCGAGCGCCGCGGTGGACACGATCATGGAGGCCACGGCGCCGATCACGGCACCGGTGAGCAGCACCTGATAGACGCGGGACGGACACATCGGCTTGCTCCATTCGCTGATCGGATAATCGTGCGACACGATTGTGTCGTTTTGTGAGTCGTCTTGTCGGTCGTTTCGTGGTGTCGGTCGTTTCGTGGTGTCTGTCGTGTCGCGACCGGCGGACGCTCGGGGCCGGGCGGGGCGCCGGTCGGGCCGGCCGCGCGTGCGGCCGGGTCGATCGCTCAGAAGCCGATGCCGTGCATCACCGCACCACCGCCGGCGCGCGGCGCCGGGCGCGCCGTGGCCTGCGCGCGGGCCGGCTGCTCGCGCCGCGGGGCCGGACGAGCCTCGCGTTTCGGCTCGGGCTTCTCGCGCCGGGTCGCCGTGTCCTTCCTGGACTTCTTCTCGCGCGACGGACGTTCGGCGACGGGTGGCTTCTCGGTCGGCTTGTCGATGCGCTTGTCCGGAGCCAGAGCGGCGAGGCAGCCCTTGATAGGCCGCTGCGCCTGCAGCTCCAGGAGATCCACCGCGTCCGGTGCCTTGTCGCTGCGCTGCTGGGCGGTGCCGAGCCGGTAGGCGAGCATCGCTCGGCGGGTGGCGTCGTTGAAGACGCCGTTGTCGTCGCCTTCGTAGCAGCCGATGCGGCGGAGCTCGATCTGGGCCGAGCGGACGATCTCCTCCTGGCTCCTCTCGCGGGTGCGCTCCTTCTCCTGCTCGAGCCGGAGGGCCGCCTCGCGCTGCGCCTTCTGCTCGGCCTCGGCCGCCGCCTTGGCACGCTTTTCCTCTTCGTCGCGCAGGCGGGCGGCCTCGCGCTGGCGCTCCTGCTCCTGGCGCTGACGCTCGGCCTCGGCCGCCGCCTTCGCCTGGCGCTCCTCCTCGGCGCGACGCTGCGCCGCCTCGCGCTCCGCCTTGGCCCGCTCGGCATCCGCCAGCCGGGCGATTCGCGCGTCCTCCTCGCGGCGGCGGGCGGCCTCGCGCTGGGCCCGCGCCTCCGCCTCGGCGGCCGCCTTGGCGCGACGCGCCTCCTCGGCGGCGGCGGCCTTGGCGCGACGCTCGTCCTCCTCGCGCAGACGGGCGGCCTCGCGCTCCTGACGCTGGCGCTCCGCCTCCTGGCGCTGTCTCTCGGCCTCCTCGCGCTTGCGGTCGGCGATCGCCCGCTCGATCACCTCAAGCCGGGCCTGCGCGACCACGGCGAGCGGCGAGGCGGGGTACTTCTTGATGAAGGCCCGGATGGCGGCCGGGTCCGAGGTGTCCTGCAGCTTTTCCCAGGCGAGCCGGTCCGGCGTCGCCCGCTCGGTGTCGGTGAGGGGACGCGACGGCGTCGCGCGGTCGAGCGCCGCGACCGCCATGGCGTCCGGCTTCACCGCGGCGGCGAGCTTGGCGCGCTGCTGGCGGGCAAGCTCGGCATAAAAGCCGGTGCCGTGCACGGCCAGGAAGGCATCCCAGGCCGACACGGTGCCGACCCGCTCGGCCATCTCGTAGTCGCCGCGCGGGTCGGTGGCGGTCACCGGGATCCGCTCGGGCTCGGGCACCAGCGACACGGTGGCGCCGCCGAGCGAGCCGTAGACGAACGGCTCCTGGCGATTGTTGGTGCGGCGGAGCACCTCGTCGCGCACCCGCCCGAGGGCGATGCGGATGTCGAGGCCCGGGGTGGTCAGGTTGTCGACCAGCGCCTGGGTGAACGGGCTGTTGCGGCCCGACCCGTCCTCGGCCGTGGAGCCGGCCTTGGCCGCGTAGGCGACCAGCGTGTCGGTGCCCATCGGCTCGATCTTGGCGAGGCCCTGGCTGACCGCCCGGGTGGCGATCTGGCGCTGCATCGAGCGGAGGAAGGGATTGTCGCGGCAGGCGTCGAGGATCACGAGCCGCAGCCGCCGGGTCGATTCGATCGAGCGGAAGATGCGCTCCAGCGCCACCGCCTCGTCCTCGGCGTCGTAGTCGCTGCGCAGCTTGGCGTCGACCGGGACCATGTAGTTGACGCCGCCGACCTCGATGCCGTGGCCGGCGAAGTAGACGACGGCGACGTCGGCGTCGCGCGTCGTGTTGTAGAAGTCGCGCAGCGCCCGCTTGAACTCGATCACGCCGAGGTCGCGCTTGAGCTCGACCTGGTCGAACTTCGCCTTGCGGAACATCTCGGCGATGGCCGCGGCGTCGTTGTGCGGGTTGTCGAGCTTGACGACGTTCTCGTAAGCCGAGTTGCCGATCACCAGCGCGACCCGCCTGTCGGCGAACGCCGGGCCGGCGATCAGCACGGCGAGGCCGAGCGCCAAGGCCCACACGGCGGCGCGCCACGACCCGCGACGCGGCGCGGCCGCCGCGACGCCGCCGACCGCTCGCCGGCACGCCGGACACGCAAGCGCCGAAGATGGAGAAGTCGTCTCGGGACCACTGGATCGCGCGGCGGTCGATACGACGCGACGGTGCGCGATCGCGACGAGGAAACGTCCGAGCATCTGTCGCCTCCCGCGCCTTGGACACCTCTGCCCAGGACCATTCCTGACCAGGACGTGTCGTTTCCCTGTTCGCAACGCCGGGCCGGCCACACAGGGAAACCTAGCTGCGCGGCCGGGGTGACGCAATTTCCACGCTACGCCTCTGGTTCAACCTTTCGCGAGCGCAAGGCCATCGGCGCCCCTTGCGCCACCGCCTTCATGGCCCGGGGACGGGCGGACCGCCGTCCGTCCCCGATGCACGGAACCACATCACTTCGAGGCCGACTGCTTGACCTCGAGATTGACGATCTGCACCCGACGGTTCTCGGCCGCGAAGGGCTCGCCCGGCTTCTTGAGCTGCTCCTTGCCGTAGCCGGCCGTGACCAGGCTCTCGTCGGAGATCTGGAACTTGTCCTGCAGGAACTTCTTCACCGAGGCGGCGCGCCGCTCGGAGAGCTTCTGATTGTACTCCTCGCCGCCCTTGGCGTCGGTGTGGCCGCCGAGCAGGAAGGTGCCGCCGCGCAGATCGGGGCTCGACAGAGCCTTGCCGAGCTCCATCAGATCGGGCACGGCGCGCTGCACGATCTCGGCCGAGTTGTAGTCGAAATAGACCTCGAGATCGATCTTCTGCTTGTCCTTGGCGATGTCGGCGACCTTGGTGCGCTCGTCGAGCGTCAGCGCCCGGGTCTTGCCGCGGATCGTCTGCAGGAACTTCTGATCTTCCATCTGCTTCGGCGTCGTGGTCAGCCCGCGGGTCTTGGGGGCCGGCTTCAGCGCCTCGAGGATGTCGGTCGAGCTCGGCCGAGCTTGCGCGAACGCGGCGTGGTTGGCCGTGGCGACCAGCGTGCCCGCGAGCAGAAGAGTCGCGAAGGCCGCTCCGAGCTTGGTCCAGCGCGTCGTGGTCGGGACCGTCGTGGTCTGGCGTGTCATCTGTTTGTCCTCCGGCACTTGTCTAGGCGGGTGTCTGCCTGTCGCCGTCAGAATAGCGCGCTGACGATCCGATACTGTGAGCAATCTCACACACGTTATGCGCCTCCGACGGCCGACCGAGTCGCTCACTTTCTTGTGACGTCCGATACGGCGGGCCGCCGTCTCACCGCCTCGGCCCAGGCGGTGGCGGCGGCGACGCCGCACTCACCTGTTGGTGTCGGGATTTGACCGTGACGTTCGGCGGGGCGCCATGCGCCGGGTCAAAAGACTTGTCGGGCGGCCCGGTCGAGCGCGTCGCGGTTCGGCGTTCGAAACGAGAGCCGCGACGCCGAGCCCGAAGATGCCCGACACGCGGACGCTGGACACGCAGCCGCCGGACACTCAGAGGCCGGACACGAAAAAGCCCGGCCTTCGCGGGGAAGGCCGGGCCTCGTCGTCGAGCGGCCGGGTTTGGCGGCGGCCGCGCGATCACTGCGGGCGGCTTGCCGCCCGGACTGTCTGTCGCTCAGTACGTCGCTCAGTACTTGGCCATCACAGGCACGGCCGGCACCGGCGAGAACCGGTAGTTCAGGCCGATCCGGGCGATGCCGCCGGACTCCTTGGCGTCCACTTGCAGGGCGTTGTCGACCACGTACCGGTCGGTGCCGAGGCTGTAGTAGAGATACTCGGCTTTTGCCGACCAAGTTGCCGTCAGGGCGTACTCCGCACCCAGACCAACGGTCCAGCCAGAGGCGATGTTGGACGAACCGTTGATCGGCCCCGTCGCCGGACCGGCTGCGAAGTAACCGCGATTGAAGAACGTCTGCTGAGTCACTTCGGCAGCAGCCCAACCGCCCTTCACGAAGAAGAGAGTCCGATCCCATGTGTAGCCGAGGCGGCCCGTGATCGTCGCGAACCAGTCAAAATGTGTCTCGTCCGAGTAGAAGTACGCATCAAAGGTGCCGAGCTGGTCTGCGGCAGAGCCCTTCGCGTTGCTCCAGGCGATGTCACCCTCAAGGCCGAGCACCCAGGCTCCGATTTGATAGTTGTAGCCAGCCTGACCGCCGAGCAGCGCCCCGGCGTATTTCGGCTCGGAGCTGGTGGACGGCGCGCGTCCGACATAGTCCCAGTCTGTCTTGCCCCAGATCGTGCCTGCGTTCAGACCGACATAGAAGCCACGCCAGATCACCGGAGCCGCGACGGGCGTGGGTGGGGCCTTGTAGACGAGCCCCTTACCGGACAGCGCCGCCTGCAACGGCTCGGGCGAGAACTGGTAACGCAGGCCCGTGTTGAGGGTCCAGCCGTCGATATTTTCGCCGAACCGGTAGTCCCCGCGAGCATAACCGACCCAGCCGGTGTTCAGCACCTGGCCGGCGAGACCGGCCGAGATTTGGCCGTAAGTTCCAACTCGGTCGGTGGTGAGCGTCCCGGTGAACGGGACGCCGAGGCCCAGCACAGGATTGGTGGTGATCCGCGTCGACACGTCGCCGGCGAACTCGTGATAAACGCTGCCGGTTACGAACGGCTGCAGTGCCATGGTCGGCGTGACGATATTTGTGCCTATGCGCAGGCTGGCACGACCGAGTTCGCTCTTGATGTCGTCAACCTGGACGGTCCCGGGAAGCGAGAAGCCTGGAAGAGTCGTAAACAAGGTGCCGGCAACGTTGAGCGGGTCGACCTCGACGCGCGAATAGGTGAAGCCAGCCGAAGGTTCGATAAACCAGTTGTTCGGCAGACCGACGTTGTAGCCGACATTGCCGCCGACCGACCAACCGCGAGCATTCAGAGTCTGGCCGAGCAGACCGCTGGCCGGATCGTTCAGATCGAGATTGTAGAAGTCCCATCGGACCAAAGCGTCGGCGAAGAATCCACCTTTTGTTGCAGTGAAATAGCTCCCCAGGAACGGAACTTGAACGCCGCTGGTAAACGTCCCGCCCGCCGTCGCGTCACGCGAGCGTGAGTCCATGTAGCCCACGGTCGCTCCGGCGTGCAGATTCCAGCCGTCCCAGTTCAGCTTGGCGATGTCGCGTCCGACCTGGTAGCCAACGAAGTCTTGCCGCGTGGTCGTATTGCAGGTGACGTTGCCCCCGACCGTCGCATTCGCGATCTGGACATTGGTCACGCCGGTGTTCTTGGTCTCCACGGAACCGCCGAGCACCCGCCCCCAGATGCCGCCGCCGTTCTCGCCCGGGGCCGCATTGGCCGGGCTGCTGACGAAGGCCGAGCCGGTCTGCGCCTGGAACACGGTCGTCGTCGTGTTCAGGACTGAGACCAGCGAGTTGACGGCTCCGCCCTGCGCGAGGGGCAAGAACTGAGCTGGATTGAGACCGCCGAGTTGGCGGCTGTCGAGCGTGTTCACGCACTGCGCCTGCGCGGCGCCCGAGACGGCCATCGCGACCAACAGGGCCGAGCTGCCGAGAAGGATGCTTTTTCGGTCGATCCTGGACCGCGTGCTGATGGTCTGCATTGTCGTCCCCCGTCCCCCGACGAAAATCCCGACGATCTGTTTCAGGTCGTTTCCCGGACGATTAAACAGACAACCGGCACGGGTGGGAACAGGATCCGGGCGTCCGACCGCCTCAACCCCACGTTTTGAACGCATCACGTGCTTTTTGAGCAACACGCCATAACGCCAAAACGGCGCCCTCGCAGCTCCGGCTTATATCCTTGAAGCGTTAGGCATAGTCCGTTCGGGCGAGGGAGGGCACGGGGGGTGGTGGCGCCCGGATCGACGTCCCTGGTCGCGGGGCTCCGAGCCCGCAGGTTGTGTTTCGCAATGTGAACCAGGGGCGGAGTCGCCCGGGAATCACCCGGTCGGGCGATCCGGTCCGGAGGGGGGCGCCGGCGGTCCGGCCGCCGGCCCCGATCGGTGGCCCGGACCACCGGCGCGGCCGGGACGCAGGGCCGAGACGCACAGCCGCGACGCACCTGTGCCGAGAGCGGTGCCGAGCGCGCCCGGACCCGAAAGGCATCGGATCGGGGACCGGACCGCCGCCGCTCAGCGCACCCCGTAGCTCTCGAACTCCTGGTCGATGGTCGGGTCGATCGCCTTGGCGCTGCGGATGTCGGCATTGCCGGCCGAGGTCTCGCCCTTGCGGACCTTGGCCTTGCCGCGGCCGAACAGGGCCGAGGCCATGCGCGGGTTCATGCGCAGCGCCTGGTCGTAGTCGGCGATCGCCTTGTCGAGGCGGCCGAGCCGCAGATGGACGAGGCCGCGGCTGTCGAGGGCGTCCGGATATTGCGGCTTGAGGCGCAGCGCCTCGTCGCAGTCGGAGAGCGCCGCGTCGAGCTCGTTCATCACGGCGCGGGTGAAGCAGCGGTTGTTGAAGGCCTCGGCATCGGACGGGTTGATCCGGATCGCCTGGCCGAAGTCCTCGGCCGCCATGGCGTATTCGCGGCGCTCCGCCCAGGCCTGGCCGCGCTTGTAGTAGGCCTCGCCGTCGCGCGGGTTCTTGTCGATCTGGGCGTCGAGGTCGCGGATCACCTGGTCGCGCCGCGGCCCGGTCACCGGCGGAGGCGGCGGAGGTGGCGGCGTCACGGTCGTCACCTTCGGCTCCGGCGGCGGCGGCGGGGGCGGCGGCGTGACCACGCTCACGGGCGGCTCGGGGGGCGGCGGCGGAGGCGGCGGCGTCACCACCGACAGCTTCGGCTCGACCGGCGGCGGAGGGGGCGGCGGAGGCGTCACGCTCGGCGTCGAGGCGCCGCGTGAAAAGGAGAAGTCCTCGATCAGCGAGGACGACACCCACGGCACCTGCTCGTTCTTGGAGGCGCGCGACACGCCCATGCGGGTGTTGTTGAAGATCTGCTCGGCGCTCAGCCCGGGCGAGCGCATCTCCTTCAGGAGCTCGCCGACGAACAGGCTGTTCTCGCCCTCGGACTCGTTCGCCACCTTGTCGGCGGCGGCCGAGTACATGGCGAGCGTGCCGGCCGGCGCGTTGAGCGCGGCGAGCCCGGCCGAGAAGCCGCGGAAGCGCCGCTCGAACGGGTTGCGGCGGGCGGCATCGACGATGACGATCTTCACCGAGGCGCCGGCGCTGTTCATGGCGGCGAGCACCGACTCGATGCTGATGCCGTCGCGCCGCACCTCGCCCTCGGTCCAGATCTGGGCGTCGACCGGCACGATATAGGACTGCTTGCCGGTCTGGATGCCGTAGCCCGAGAAGAACAGGAGCGCGGCCGAGCCCGGCTTGATCTTCGCCTTGAACGTGTCGATGACACTGCGCAGCCGCTGCTTGGTCAGATCCTCGCCGGTCGTCACGTCGAAGCCGGCGCGGCGCAGCTCCTCGGCGACCGCACGGGCGTCCTTGAGCGGCTGCGGCAGCGGCTGGTTGTCGTCCGGATAGGTGGCGTTGCCGATCACCAGCGCGACGCGCCCGCCCGACGCCTGCGCGAGGCGCAGCGGCGCCGGCGCGGCCCGCTCCACGGCCGGGGCCGCCGGGTCCGGCGCCGTGACGGCACCACCGGTCGCCGCCCGCAGGGCCGGGCGCGACGCGCCCTCGGGCGCGGGCGGGGCGGCGGGGAGCGCTGCGGCGGGCAGTGCGGCGTAGAGGAGGACGGCGACCGAGAAGACGAAACGGGCGAGAACGGAAGGCTTCATGTCCGGACCTCGGCGCCGGACCAGGCGGCGCGCCGGGGCGCGTTCAGCCCGGTCACGCGCGCACGTGGTCGCGGCTGTGGGAGCGACGTCGGCGCCCAAAGACTGCGCGGGATCACAATAGTTACCTCGCCTTGCAATCTCAATATGGTCGCGGCACAGCCGCGGCGCGTGATCGACCGACCTGCGATCGAACCGGAAGCCGCGACGGTGCGTCGAAGCACCCGAACGGCCCGGACGATCCGGTCCGTCGCGGCCATCAAAAAGCCGCTGCGCTTGACACACCCTTCGGGCTTCCCTGAACGTTGTGATCTGGCGGACCCGGATCGTTCACCCCCGTCGCGACGGGCCGCCACAGGACCTTGGAATGCGTACGGTTCATTCGATCTCGATCGACCGCCGGGACACCGCAGGAACAGACCGTGGTCGCCGCATCCTGTGCGTCTGTCCCCGCTACACGTCCTCGTTCGGCATGTTCGAGCATGCCTATCCGCTGACCGACGGCGTCCGCGCCCTGATGCCGCCGCAGGGTCTCCTGGTGATCGCCGCCGCCGTGCCGCCCGGCTGGGAGGTGCGCTTCGTCGACGAGAACATCAGGCCCGCCACGCACGACGATTTCCGCTGGGCCGACGCCGTGTTCGTCACCGGCATGCACGCGCAGCGCCGGCAGATCGAGGCGATCTGCCACCGCGCCCACATGTTCGACCGGGTGACGGTGCTGGGCGGCTCGTCGGTGTCGGCCTGCCCGGAGAACTATCCCGAATACGACTACCTGCATGTCGGCGAGCTCGGCGACGCGACCGAGGCGCTGTTCGCCCGCCTCGCCGCCGACCCGACCCGGCCGGAACGGCAGATCGTGCTCACGACCAAGGAGCGGCGCGAGCTCACCGACTTCCCGCTGCCGGCCTACGAGCTCGCCGAGCTGCCGCGCTATCTCACCGGCAGCATCCAGTACTCGTCGGGCTGCCCGTACAATTGCGAGTTCTGCGACATTCCGGCCCTCTACGGCCGCAACCCGCGGCTGAAGACCCCGGAGCAGGTGACGGCCGAGCTCGACAAGCTCCTCGCCTGCGGGATGACGGGGCCGGTCTATTTCGTCGACGACAACTTCATCGGAAACCGTCGCGCCGTGCGCGAGCTGCTGCCTGCGCTGGTCGACTGGCAGAAGGCGCGCGGCTACCCGTTCATCTTCTCCTGCGAGGCGACCCTCAACATCGCCAAGCGGCCGGAGATCCTTGCGCTGATGCGTGAGGCGTCGTTCGAGACGGTGTTCTGCGGCATCGAGACGCCGGAACCCGAGGCGCTCCAGGCGATCGCCAAGGACCACAACATGATGGTCCCGCTGCTGGAGGCGGTCGACACGCTCAACCGCCACGGGCTCGAGGTCGTCTCCGGCATCATCCTCGGGCTCGACACCGACACGCCCGACACCGGCGCGCGCGTCATCGACTTCATCGAGCGCTCGCGCATCCCGATGCTGACCATCAACCTGCTGCAGGCGCTGCCGCGCACCCCACTGTGGGACCGGCTGGAGCGGGAAGGCCGGCTGATCGACGACGAGGATCGCGAGTCCAATGTCGACTTCCTGATGCCCTACGACGAAGTTCTCGCCATGTGGCGGGACTGCATGGAGCGCGCCTTCTCGCCGGCCGCGGTCCTGTCACGCTACCGTCATCAGCTCGAGCACACCTATCCGAACCGGCTGAAGGTGCCGTTCCGCCAGCGCCACGTCCCCTGGCGCGACGTCGTGCGCGGCCTCAAGATGCTGCGCGCCGTGCTGTGGGAGGTCGGCGTCAGAGCCGACTATCGGGCCGAGTTCTGGACGGTCGCGATCGAATGCCTGAAGCGCGGCCAGATCGAGCACCTGATCCGCATCGGCGTGATGGCCCATCATCTGGTGATGAGCGGCCGCGACGCCGTCGAGGGCCGCCAGAAGGCGTCGCACTACTCGGCCCGCCCGCAGGAGGTGCCGGTGCCGGCGGAGTAGGCCGCGATCATCACATCCGTTTCGCCGGTCATTCCGGAAGCGTCGCGAAGCGGCGCTGTCCGGAATCCATATCCCCGGTCAGTGAGTATGGATTCCGGGCTCGCGGCCTTCGGCCGCGCCCCGGAATGACCAGCTCTTTGCGTGTCAATCCGAGTCATGCCCGTCACCGATCTGATCAAGTCCTCCTTCGCCGCCCTCACCGCGAAACAATCAGGCCCGAGCCTCTACGATCTCTGCGACCCGCTGCTGCGCGGGGCGGGTCCGGGCGACGCGCACTTACGCACCTTCTACAAGACCGCGGTCGCCAATCCGGTGCTCCGCCCCCTGATGGGCCGCGCCGGCCTGCCGGCGCTCGCCGATCCGGACCGCTTCGGCGCCCTGCAGGGCGCGATCCGCTCGGCCCGCGACGACGCCGCGCCCGACTGGGCCGCCGTCGGCCGCGCCGTCGCGCCGCTGATCGACGCGGTGCCG
Source organism: Rhodoplanes sp. SY1 (assembly GCF_046000175.1). Classification (NCBI taxonomy): domain Bacteria; kingdom Pseudomonadati; phylum Pseudomonadota; class Alphaproteobacteria; order Hyphomicrobiales; family Nitrobacteraceae; genus Rhodoplanes; species Rhodoplanes sp. SY1. Next base: position 22,408 of record NZ_JBEOMB010000059.1, on the reverse strand, counting down.
CAGCAGCATCCGCGCCGCCCGCCGCTCGCCGGACACGCCGCGATGCCGCCGCTGGCCGAGATCGACCGCGTCATCAAGGGCTGCGCGACCGACCTCCTCGGCTCGTACACCCGCAACCGGGGCTTTATCCCGGCCTACGCCGCCTTCAACCTGGTCGGCGACCCGGACTTCCATGGCCGCGATCTCGTCACGGCGCTGGTCGGGCTGAACGCCCGCACCTACAAGAACGCGACGCTGCTGTTCAATCTCGCCCGCGCCTTCATCCTGCCGAACGCGCCGATCGCCCGCCTCCTCAACCCCGGCTGGTCGGGCTTCGCCGAGCCGATGTGGGAGCCGGTGCAGATCCGCCATCGCTCGGCCTATTACGACGCCTTCTTCGCCGAGGCCCTGATGGACTATCTCGGCACCGGCTTAGCCACAGCGGACGAGACGGCGCGCGCCAACACGGCGATCGCCGGCATGATCGAGTTCTGCCTGACCACCAGCCGCGAGACCGTGAGGCACCCGACCGACGGCACGCCGTTCGACGTGGTGACGGCGCTGGTCAAGCCGCCGCATGTGCGGATGAGCAAGTTCTTCTGGAGGCTCAAGAGCGATCTCGGCTTCGGCCTGTACGTGCCCGACTGCGACACGACGGCCTGCTCGCTGTCGGCCGCGACCCAGTTCGGCTCGCTGGACCCGATGCTCGACCAGCCCTTCCTAGACTACTACGCCGGCTATCAGGTGCGGCCCGGCACCAACCGGGCGCCGCCCTCGGTCGACATCAACGCGCCGATCGACTTCACCGGCGGCATCGTCACCTGGATCGAGAACGCGGCCGGCGACAACCCGTTCGGCAACGACCTCGACCCGACCCTCAATCTCGACGTCCTCGAGGCGGCGTTCCGCAATCACGCGCGCTGGGACATCGTCGGCACCGAGCAGCGCGTGACCTTTTTGCGCGGCGTCGTCGACTTCCATGACAGGCTGATCGGGTCCGGGGCGTTCGCGGATCCGCGCGCCCACATCTACTATCTGCCGGAGCTATACGCCGCCTATTTCGGCCGCTGCCTCGCCGCCTTCCGGGCGATGCCGGCGGCGATCCAGAAAGCCATCGACCCGGCCGACCGCTTCGCGGCGATGCGCGAAACAATCCTGGCCTATGTGCAGGACGACCTCGCCGCGCACGAGATGAACCCGTTCGACGCGGCGCTCGCGCTCCTCGCGCTCGCCAAGCTCGGCGGCGACCGCGCCTGTTTCGCCCCCGCCGTCGCCGCGATGGTCGACGCCTATGGCGAGGGCGGCCGCAAGGGGCCGTACAAGGCCTACGAGTGGAACAAGATGAAGACCCCGACCCGCATCCTGGTCGGCGGCCCCGAGGTCACCTCGGCCTTCGTGCTCTCGGCGCTGTCGCACGCGCGGACGAGTCTCGCGGAAGCGCACTGAACCGGCGCGCCGCCCGGGTGGACCAATCGACACGGCCGCGCGGCGAATCGGTCCGCGGTCGCCCGCCCGAGGACGACCGTATTCGCGCGCCACTGTCGGGGCGGCGGCTGTGGGCACGACGGCCGGCCGCATGGCAACGCGGGGGGCGAAAGTGATAGAGATCACATACGGCCGACCCACGTGCTCCTATTCGAGTCTGTTGATTCTCCGTCACCGAGCGCCGCACGGGCGCGGGAGGCACCGGACATGATCTCGAAGACGATCGCCGCCGTCACGGTCGGCGCCGTGCTGCTCGCCGGCGGCGCCGTGGCCGTCTACGGCATCCCGGCCCGCGGCCTCGTCGACACGTTCAGCCGCGACGTCCTGGCGCGGCACGACCTCGTCCTCGACATCGGCGGCGACGCCCGCCTGACCATCTGGCCGGAGACCGGGCTGACGCTCGGCGACGTCCGGCTGCGAGACTCCAAGACCACCGACGAGATCGCCCGCATCGACGGGGTGCGGGCCGCCATCGGGCTCGGCAATCTGTGGAACGGCAAGGTCGACATCGCCGACCTGACGCTGACCCGCCCGGTCGTCCGCACCGACCCGATGTTCGCCCGCGCGGCGCGCGGCGCCGCCGCCCGCAAGTCGCGCAGCCTCGGCGCCGGCGGCACCAATGAGAGCATTCTGCCGGTCGACCAGGCGGTCGCGATCGGCCGCGTCGCGATCGACGACGGCCTGATCGTGTTGCGCGACGGCAGCCAGACCGCCGAGGTGAAGCTCGAGTCGCTGCGGCTCGCCAGCCTGCCGGCGGCGGGCGGCCGCTCCAACCTGCATCTCGACGCCAAGATCGGCGCCGCCAATCTGCGCGTCACGGCGCCCGGCGACACCCCGACCCGGCTGGCCGACGGCAAGGCCGTGCCGATCGAGGCGCGCATCGACGCGCCGAACCTGTTCCGCACGCCGGCGACCATCAGCACCACGCTGACCAGCGCCGGGCCGGTGCTGAAGGCCGACAATCTCAACGGCCTCGTCGACCAGGGCCGGCTGCGCGGCGCCGTCTCGGTGTCGTTCGCCGGCGCCCGCCCGTTCGTCGACGCGACGCTCGAATCCGAGCGGCTCGACCTGACCAGCCTGGTCGAGGCCGTCACTGGCCCGACCCCGCCGACGCGCCCGGGCAGCACCGCCGCCCCGGCCCCGTGGAGCGACGCGCCGCTCGACTTGTTCGGCCTCGGGCTGGTCGACGCCAATATCGCGCTCGACGCCCGCGAGGTGGCGATCGAAGGGATCCGCATCGCCCCGGCCGTCATCGAGGCTTCGCTGCTCGCCGACACGCTCAAGGTCGAGCTGTCGCCGTCTGGCGTCTATGGCGGCCAGGCGACCGGCGAGATCACGATCGACCGCACCGGCACGACCCCGGCCGTGTCGGTGAAGACGAGCTTCTCCGGGCTCGACGCGCTGCCGTTCCTGCGCGACGCCGTCGCCTTCGAGTACATCGAGGGCAAGGCGCGCGGCAGCCTCGAGGTGCGCGGCACCGGCAGGAGCCCGCGCGAGATCGTCGGCTCGCTGACCGGGCGCGGCGACCTCCTGTTCGAGAACGGCGCGGTGCGGGGCATCGACATGCCGGCGATGCTGCGCTCGGTGCTCGACGCCATCCTGGCCGGCTGGCAGGCGGGCTCGGGCGAGCAGACCCGCTTCTCGACTTTCAAGGGCACCTTCACGGTCGCGAGCGGCGTCGCGCGGACGACCGACGTCGCCTTCCAGGGGCCGTACATGGTGATGAGCGCGGCCGGCAACATCGACCTGCGCGCCAAGACGCTCGACCTGCGCGCCGACCCGCGGCTCGTCGCGGCGCCGACGACGCCGGGCCAGGCCGGCAACGTGCTGGGCATCGGCGTGCCGGTGGCGATCCAGGGGCCGTGGTCGGCGCCGCGCATCTATGCCGACACGCCGAACGTGCTCGCCAATCCGGACGGCGCCCTGAAGGCGCTGCGCGACGCGCTCGGCCCCGGCGGCGGCGCCCAGATCGGCAAGCTCATCGACGGCCTCAAGGGCCTCGCGCCCGGCCCCACTCCGGGCGTGACGGCGCCCGGCGTCACGCCGCCAAGTCTCGCTCCTCCGGGTGGCGAGCCGCCGCGCGAGCCGAGCACGCTGGCCGACGACATCATGAAGGCGCTCAAGGGCGCCGCACCGCCGTCGCTGCCCCCGTCCCTGCCGGCCCCTGCCCCGGCGCCGCGCGACCTCACCACGCCGCGGCCGGCCGTGCCGCCGGTGACCGCCACGGCGCCGCCGCCCCCACCGACGCCCGAGGTCGGCCCGGTGCCGCGCACCACCCCGCCGCCGACCCGCGAGACCCGCCCGAAGCCGCCGCCGGAACCCACCGTCCGCGAGCTCGAGGAGGGCGCGCGGGAGTTTCTGAAGGGCTTTTTCGGGCGGTAGTCGTTTCTTTGGTTGGTCGACCTTCGACCGGCTTCTCGATCGGGCTCGGCCCCTGCCCTTCTCCCCGCGCGCGGGGAGAAGGTGGCTCGCCGCGCGCGGCGAGTCGGATGAGGGGGCGCCTCCGTATCCACGCAACACCCCCTCACCCGAACTTCGCGCCTGCCGGCGCAAAGTCCGACCTCTCCCCGCACGCGGGGAGAGGTTAAGATATGCGGTGCGGTTTTGAGAGCCTCCGGCGGCGCTGGACGCGCGCCGCCTCACTCCTGGACGGCGCGGACGCGGTCGCCTTCGCGCAGGAAGGTGCCGGCGCGGCGGACCACCATGTCGCCGTCGGCGACGCCCTGGCGGATCTCGACGTCGCCGCCCGACATGAGGCCGAGCTGCACCGGCCGCGTCTCGACCCGGTTGTCGCGCACCACCTGGACGACAGCGCCGAGCGGGCCGAACAGGACCGCCGACAGGGGCACGCTGGTGCCGCAGCTCGACCCGACCTCCACGGTCGCCCGCGCGAAGGTGCCGATCTTGATGCGGCGGTCGTCGCCGAGCGTGATGCGGGCTTGGCCCGCCTGGGTCTGCGGGTTGATCTCGGGCGACACCGCCCGCACCCGGCCCATGACGGTGCCGAGCCCGGTGACGTCGATCTTGGCCGGCTGGCCGACCGCGATCTTGCCCATTCGCGTGGACGGAATGTCGGCCTGCAGCTCGATCTCGCCGCCGGCGATGATCAGGAACATCGGCGGGCCTTGGGTCGACACCATGGCGCCGACCTGCGTCATGGTGCGGCCGACCACGCCGGCGACCGGCGCCTGGATGACGAAGGCCGCCGCGGGCGCGTTCATGCCCTCGATCTTGGCGAGCCGCGCCAACACCTGGCCGGAGCTGACGAGATCGCCGTTCTCGACCAGGATCTGGGAGACGCGGACGCCCTCGATGTCGGGACGGACCTGGGATTCCTCGCGCGCTACCACGGTGCCGGCGACCCGCACCGTGTCGGCGAAGCAGGCGCGCTTCGCCCGCATCACCGAGACCGACATGCCGGCCTGCTCCTGGGCGGCCTGCACCGGGATTGGTGCCGAGAGACCGACGGCGACGAGACAGAGGACCGTGGCGCAGGCCACCCGACGGCGACCGGCCGGACCAGAGAGCCGCGACGGACCGGGAGGTCGACGATGGAGGTCGTGCTGGAAAGTCATGTTCGCCTCGTCATGCTCCGCCGAGGGGCGACAATTGCGCCATTCCTGCACGCGCCGCCCCTCCGATCAAGGGTGCGCGGCGGCGCCGACGGGTTCAAAAGGTCGTTCGGTTCGATCGGCGCTCGTTCGATCAGACGACCGGCTCGATCAGTCGGCGGATGTCGGCCGGCGTCTGGCCGGCGGCGCGCTGTGCCCGCAGGCCCGTGGCCCCGGTCGACTTCGACAGCTTGTGGCCGTCGGCGTCCAGCACCAGCCCGTGGTGGCGATAGACGGGGGCCGGCAGGCCGAGCAGCGCCTGCAGGACGCGGTGGACCGACGTCGCGGAAAAGAGGTCGCGGCCGCGCACCACCTCGGTGACGCCCTGCACGGCGTCGTCGACGACGACGGCGAGGTGGTAGCTCGCCGGCACGTCCTTTCGCGCGACGACGACGTCGCCCCACGCGTCCGGCCGCGCCGCGACCGTGCCGGTCTCGCCGGCCGGGCCGGCGCCGCGCTCCTCCCAGGCGAGGGCTTTCGCTCGCGGCCCCAGCGCCGCGAGGGCTGCTTCGAGATCGAGCCGCAGAACGTGCGGCGCGCCCGCCGCGAGCCGGGCGGCGCGCTCGGCCGCCGGCATGTGCTTGGCGTCCCCCGGATAGAGCGGCGCGCCGTCGGGATCGCGCGGCCACGGCCCGGTCTCCTCGCGCGCGGCGGCGTCGCGTTCCGCGACCAGGCGGGCGATCTCGGCGCGGCTCTCGAAGGCCGGATAGAGCACGCCCATCGCATCGAGCTTTTGCAGCGCCGCGCGATAATCGGCAAAATGCTCGGACTGGCGGCGCACCGGCGTCTCCCAGGCGAGCCCGAGCCAGGCGAGGTCCTCGTAGATCGCGGCCTCGAACTCGGGCCGGCAGCGCGAGACGTCGATGTCCTCGATGCGCAGCAGAAGCCGCCCGCCGGTCTCGCGCGCCCGCGCGGCATTGAGCAGCGCCGAGGCGGCGTGGCCGAGATGCAGGAGCCCGTTCGGGCTCGGCGCGAAGCGGAAGATCTGGGTCACGGGTGCGGTCCCGACCCCAACTGAATCGAGCGCTTGCGGCTACCCCCCTCCCTGTCCCTCCCGCACAAGGGGGGAGGGAACGCTGGAGGCGCGACCTCCTCGTGATCGCACAAGGGCGGATCGCCCATGGTGACCGGCCGGCGACAGACCGCAGCCTGCTCCCTCCCCCCTTGTGGGGGAGGGCTGGGGAGGGGGGTGAGCCACGCACTCGGAGTCATGATCGACTTGCTGACCTGTCGCGAAGGCACCGCCATCACCACCCTCAGCCCCTTCCCTCCGCCTCGCCATGATGCCGGATGCCCGTGACGCTCGGGGCCAGCGCGGCGAGGAGGAGGGCGCCGATCAGGATCGGCACGAAGGCGGCGAGCGGCTCGCCAGACAGATCCCAGGCGAGGCCGGAGAGAATCGGCGTGATCACGGCGCAGGAGTAGCTGATCGTGAACATGCCGGCGGCGAGGCGGTGGACGTCGTCGGGCCGCGCCAGGATCGTCGGCAGCGCGAAGATCAGGATCAGCACGGTCGCGTCGCAGAAGCCGATGACGATCGACGAGATCACGATCACGGCGGGCGAGCCGAACATCAGGCCGAGCAGCGCCACGAAGGACACGAGCCCGCACGCCACATAGGGCCACACCTTGCGGACCAGCCGGCCGGCGACGGCGAGCAGGATCAGCGAGGCCGGGATCTGGCCGACGTTCAGCACGGTCAGCGTCAGGCTGATCAGGTCGGGGCGGCCGGTGCGGGTCAAGACCTCCGGGATGAAGGCGTTGGTGGTGAAGTACATGGCGTTGACGGTGCCGAACATGATGCCGATCCGCCACAGGAGGCCGCTCTTCCAATCGGGCCACCATTTGCGGTTCGACACCACGGTCGCGGCGTCGGCGCGCCGGCGCGGCGCCATGACGGCGATCAGCAGCGCGATGGCGACGCAGGGCACCGCCCAGGCCAGGAAGCTGCCGCGCCAGCCGCCGGCGAGCGGCACCATGACTGGCAGCGTGATCGCCACCGCGGCGACCTCGCCGACCAGGAGCCCGTTGGCATAGACGGCGGTGCCGAAGCCGATGCGGTCGGGCAGCCAGGCGCGCACCAGCGGCGGCAGCGACGGCTGCATCACGGCGACGCCGAAGCCGGTGACCACGGTCGCGCCGTACAGGAGCCAGATATCGGGCGCGACGCCGCGCAGCGCCGAGCCGGCGGCGGTCGCCAGCAGCCCGACCAGCAGCGTCGTCAGCGCACCGAAGCGGGCGATCAGCAGCGAGCCCGGGATGGCGGCGAGCGCGAACAGCACCGACGGGATGCCGGTGAGGATGCCGACCTCGGTCGCCGACAGCGCGAGGTCGTCGCGGATCATCGGGATGACGGGCGGCACGGCGAGAATCGTCATGCGCAGCCCGGTGCCGGCGAGCCACAAGAGCGCGACGGCCGTGACCAGATGCCCGAGCCCGGGCGCTTCGATGCTGGATGGTGGAGCCCTCATCGGCCCTTCTTTCGGGTTGTCATGGAAAGGATGGTGTCGGTGACGGTCCCTCTCCCCTCGCGGGAGAAGTTGCCCGAGCGAAGCTCGGGCGGGTGAGGGGGCGAGCCGCGAGTTCCGAGCAAGTGGAGGGCCCCCTCACCCGTCTCGGACCTTCGGTCCAAACCACCCTCTCCCGCGAGGGGAGAGGGAAGAACGGCCACTCGTCCACTGCATCACAACGCCGACAGCCCGCTCGCCTCGAGCGCGGCCCTCGCCTCCGGGGCGACCAGGTGGGCGAGCAGGGCGCGGGCGCCCTCGGGGTTCTCGGCGCGGGCCAGGATGCCGCCGGAGAACCACGACACCTCCTGAACGGCCTCGGGCAGCGGGCCGACCAGCTCGATGCCCTTCACGGCCAGGAGCTCGCTCATCTGTTGGACGGCGAGGTCGGCCTCGCCCGAGACGGCGCGCTCGGCCGTGAAGCCGTCGCGCACGATCGTCTTGGCGGCCATCTCCCGGGCGATCCCGAGCCGCTCCAGCACGCGGGCGAAATGCAGGCCGCTCGCGCCCGTCTTCGACAGGGCGACGGCGCGGGCGGCGCGCAGGGTCGCGACCAGCGCATCGACCGTGGAGATGTCCGGATGCGGCGCCCCGGCCTTCACGGCCATGCCGACAAGCGAGCGGGCGATGTCGGTGCGGCTCTCCGGCACAACGACCCGGTCGGCGACGAGCCGGTCCATGGCGGCGCGCGACAAGAGCACGAGGTCGGCCGCCTCGCCGGCGACGATGCGCGGCATCAGCTCGTTGGTGGCGCCGTAGTCGATCGCCGCGGCGATCCCGGTGGCCCGGGTGAAGCCCGGCACCAGCGCCTCCAGCACGCCGCGCGTCGCCCGGGTGGAGAGCACCCGCACCACCGTCCCCCGCTCGGCCATGTGTCCCTCCCCGCCGCCCGTCTCGACATACCATTCCGCGCCGGCGCTCCGTCGGGGCCGCGACGTCTCCTGCCCGCCCGCTTTGACAAGCGTCCCGGCATGCCGTTCCATACACGCGTTTCGAACACGACGACAAAAAATAACGGTCCGGGAGGAATGCAATGGAGTGGTACCGCAGCCTCGCGCTGGCGGGCGTTCTCGCCGTCGCGCCCGTCATGGCCCTGTCGAACGCGGCGTCGGCGCAGGTGACGCTGCGCGCCTCGCACCAGTTCCCCGGCGGCAAGGGCGACGCCCGCGACGAGATGGTGCAGATCATCGCCCGCGAGGCCAAGGCCGCCAATGTCGGGCTCGAGATCCAGGTCTTCCCCGGCGCCTCGCTGTTCAAGCCGAACGACCAGTGGAACGCGATCGTCAACGGCCAGCTCGACATCACATCGTTCCCGCTCGACTACGCGAGCGGCAAGGTGCGGGCCTTCGGCGCCACCCTGATGCCCGGCCTGGTGCGCAGCCACGAGCGCGCGCAGCGGCTCAACGACTCGCCCTTCATGAAGGAGATCCGCGCCAAGATCGACAAGGCCGGCGTGATCGTGCTGGCCGACGCCTGGCTCGCCGGCGCGGTCGCCTCCAAGAAGGGCTGCATCCGCAAGCCGGAGGACATGCAGGGCGTGAAGGTGCGCTCGGCCGGGCCGACCTTCGCCGCGATGTGGCAGAAGGCCGGCGGCTCGATCGTCTCGATCCCGAGCAACGAGGTCTACAACGCGCTGCAGACCGGCGTCGCCGAGGCGACCGACACCTCGACCGGCAGCTTCGTCTCGTTCCGCCTCTACGAGCAGGTGAAATGCGTCACGGCGCCGGGCGAGAACGCGCTGTGGTTCATGTACGAGCCGGTGCTGATGTCGAAGAAGAGCTTCAACCGGCTGACCAAGCCGCAGCAGGAGGCGCTGCTCGCCGCCGGCAAGAAGGCCGAGACGTTCTTCGACGACGCCAGCCGCAAGCTCGACGAGCAGATGATCGAGACCTTCAAGAAGAACAATGTCGAGGTCGTCACCCTCACGCCGGCCGAGTACGACGCCTGGATCAAGGTCGCCCAGGAGAGCTCCTACAAGGAGTTCGCCGGCGAGGTGCCGGACGGCAAGGCGCTGATCGACCAGGCGCTCGCGGTGAAGTGAGGCGGCGCGAGCGGTCGGCCGGCGCCGCTCCGCGATGCCGGCCGACCCCGCCAAGGGGACGGGACGCGCGTCCCGGGGGACTGTCATGGATATCGCGATCAGGGCCGTGCGCGGCCTCTCGCTCGTCTGCGGCATCGTCGCGGCCGCGCTCACCGCCACGGCCGTGGTGGTGGTGTGCCAGATGGTGTTCGTTCGCTTCGTGCTCAACCAGAACACCATCTGGCAGACCGACTTCGTCACCTTCAGCCTGGTCGGCGCGACCTTCGTCGGCGCCCCCTATGTGCTGATGACGCGCGGCCACGTCGCCGTCGACGTGCTGCCGCTGGCGCTCGGCGAGACCGGCAGGTACTGGCTCGCGATCGTCGCGGCGGTGCTGTCGCTCGCCTTCGCGGCGACCGCGACGGTGCTCACCGCGATGTTCTGGATGGAGGCCTGGGAGAACCGCTGGGTGTCCGAATCCATGTGGCGGGTCCGCCTGTGGATCCCCTATGCGGCGATGCCGATCGGGCTCGGCATGCTGACGCTGCAATACGTCGCCGACCTCGCCGAGCTGATCACCGGGCGGGCGCGGCCGTTCGGGCTCGAGGCGCCGCTGGAGGGCGGCATATGAGCCCGGCCGTGCAGGGCGTCCTCGTCCTCGTCGTCACCATCCTGGTGCTGCTCACCGGCGCGCCCGTCGCCTTCGCGCTCGGGATCGTGTCGATCGTGTTCCTGGTGCTGTTCCAGGGCGCCGACTCGCTCGGCGTGGTCGCCGAGACGCTCTATTCGGGCCTGCACGACTTCACGCTCGTGTCGATCCCGATGTTCATCATGATGGGCGCGGCGATCGGATCCTCGCCGGCGGGACGCGACCTCTATGTCGCGCTCGACCGCTGGCTCTACCGGGTGCCGGGTGGGCTCGTCGTCTCCAATCTCGGCGCCTGCGCGCTGTTCGCCGCCCTCACCGGCTCGTCGCCCGCCACCTGCGCGGCGATCGGCAAGATGGGCATCCCGGAGATGCGCAAGCGCGGCTATCCGGGCGAGATCGCGACCGGCTCGATCTGCGCCGGCGGCACGCTCGGCATCCTGATTCCGCCGTCCATCACCTTCATCCTCTACGGCATCGCCACCGAGACCTCGATCGGCCGCCTGTTCCTGGCCGGCGTGATGCCGGGCCTCATGCTCACCGGCCTGTTCATGGCGTGGACCATCTTCTACATCTGGTGGAAGGGCTTCCGCGCCTACGCGCCGGACTTCCGCTACACCTGGGCCGAGAAGCTCTCCTCGATCCCCAAGGTGGCGCCGTTCCTCGCCATCGTGGTCGGCGTGATGGTCGTGCTCTACGGCGGCATCGCGACGCCCTCGGAGGCGGCCGGCGTCGGCGCCGCGCTGTGCGTCGTGCTCGCCGTCACGATCTATCGCATGTGGAGCCCGACGGCGTGGTGGCGGATCCTGCGCGAGACGACGCGCGAATCCGTCATGATCCTGATGATCATCGGCACCGCCGTGCTGTTCGGCTACATGCTGAGCTCGCTCTACATCACCCAGACGCTCGCCCAGGCGATCGCCGACGCGAACGTCAACCGCTGGGTGCTGATGGGGCTGATCAACCTGTTCCTGCTGGTCGCCGGCTGCTTCATCCCGCCGGCCGGCATCATCCTGATGACCAGCCCGATCCTCCTTCCGATCATCACCAATGCCGGGTTCGATCCGGTGTGGTTCGGCGTCATCGTCACCATCAACCTGGAGATCGGCCTGATCACCCCACCGGTCGGGCTCAATTTGTTCGTCGTCAACGCCATCGCGCCCGACGTGCCGACCCGCACCGTGCTGCTCGGCTCGATCCCCTATGTCGGCGCCATGATCCTGGCGCTGGTGATCCTCTGCGTCTTCCCCGAGATCGCCACCTGGCTGCCCGACACCCTGATGGGCCCGGCGACGGGAGGCCGGTGAGGGAACACGAAGCCTCGTGTCCCGGGCGCGGCGCTCACGCCGCGACCCGGGACCCAGGGCGACCGGGTGCGGCGCTCACGCCGACGCTGTGCGAGACGCCCCTGGGTCCCGGCTCTGCGGCCCGTCAGCCTACAGCCTGACGGGCCTTGTCCGGGACACGCCGAGCATATCCGAAGCCCGAATCCGAACCACGCCCGACGCGCACATCATGTCCTCTCCGTGACGGTTCCGCGCCGGCGCGCGACACAGTCGTGCCGCGGCGCGGGGTGATCCGGGCGGGCGTTCTTGCTATGCTGCGGCACGGACATCAGCCCCCGGTCGTCCGCCTCCGGTCGCCCGGGGATGCCGCGGTTCGAGTGCCGTCCCGCGGCCAACAGGACGAGGCAGATGAACACGTCGTTCTTCGGCGAGCTGTTGCAGACGATCAGCGAGCGCGGCCGCGGGCTGCTCGACCGCCGGCGCGAGCCGCCCGGCCAGGTCCACTCCGAGAGCCTCGCGGATCTGTGCGAATCGCTGCTCACCGGCCGCGGCGAAGCCTCCGGCACGGCGCTGGCGCGAGAAATCCTGCAGCGCTACGAGGAGCTGAAGACCGGGCCGCGCATCGCCTTCTTCGAGGCGCTGGCGACCCGCTTCGGGCCGGACCGCGTGCGGCTCGACAAGGCCATGGAGGCGTTCCGGGCCGACCCGAGCGACGCCGCCGCGCATGTCCTGCACATCGCCGCCGAGCCGCGCCGGCAGGAGCTGTTCCGCCGCCTCAACCTCGCCCCGCACGGCACCGCCGCGCTGGTGCGCATGCGCGAGCACCTGCTCGCCGCGATGACGCGCCGGGGCGACCTCGAGCCGATCGACGCCGACTTCCGTCACCTGTTCGCCTCGTGGTTCAACCGCGGCTTTCTCGTGCTCCGCCGCATCGACTGGTCGACGCCGGCCGTCGTGCTGGAGCGGATCATCCGCTACGAGGCCGTGCACGAGATCCGCGACTGGAACGATCTGCGCGCCCGCATCGATCCGCCCGACCGGCGCTGCTACGCCTTCTTCCATCCGGCCCTGGTCGACGACCCGCTGATCTTCGTCGAGGTGGCGCTGACCCGCGAGATCCCCGGCGCCATCGGCCCGATCCTGGCGACCGAGCGCGAGCCGATCGACCCCGAGCGGGCGACCACGGCGGTGTTCTACTCGATCTCCAACTGCCAGCGCGGGCTCGCCAGCGTCTCCTTCGGCAGCTTCCTGATCAAGCAGGTGGTCGCCGACATCTCGCGCGACTTCCCGCGGCTCACCACCTTCGTGACGCTGTCGCCGGCGCCGAACTTCGCCGCCTGGCTGAAGCGCGAGCGCGCCGCCGAGGCGTCGCTGCTGAGCGAGGCCGACCGCATCGCGCTGGCCCGCCTCGACGAGGATGGCTGGTGGGAGAACAAGGCGACGCTGGAGGAGCTGCGCGACCCGATGATGCGGGCCGCCGCCAACTACTACATGAACGGCCGCGACCGGCGGGGCCGCCCGGTCGACTCGGTCGCCCGCTTCCATCTCGGCAACGGCGCGCGGCTGGAGCGGCTCGACTGGCCGGCCGATCTCTCGGCCCGCGGCCGCGCCCAGTCCTACGGCCTGATGGTCAACTATCTCTACGATCTCGGCGACATCGAGCAGAACCACGAGGCCTATGCCGAGAGCCGCACCGTGATCGCGGCGAACGCCGTGAAGAAGCTCGCCAAGGCGCCGCGCGCCCTCGTCCCGACCAAGCTGATCGGCGGCGACAAGAAGGCCGACGCCGCCAAGGCGGACAAGAAGGGCGACGCCAAGGCCGACGCGAAGGCCGTCGATCCGAAGGCGCTGCCGAAGCCGGCGAACGACGGCGCGCCGGTTGCGGAGACCGCGACCACGAGTGACGGCGCGGCCGCGACAGCGGCGCCGGCCGCCAAGCCGCAGCCGGAGAAGACGGTGGAGCCCTCGACAACCTGATCAGGATCTCGGCATCGTAGGGTGGGCAAAGGCGCGGAACGCGCCGTGCCCACGCCGACCGACGCCGGCGTGAGACGACCGCCGGCGTGAGACGGCCGCCGGCGTGAGACGGCGTGGGCACGCCGCGCCTGCGGCGCGGCTTTGCCCACCCTACAACGCTACACCGCTACGCGGACGGCCGGCCACACGTAGCTGGCGACGGCGCCGGGGGGGAGCGTATCCGTGACGGTGCGGCCTTCGCACGTCAGGGCGAAGCGCGTGGGCGCGCCACCGTCATTGAGGACCAGCAGCACGATCCGGCCGTCCGGCGTGGCGAAGGCGACGTTCGGCAATATGTCGAGCGCGGTGGAAAAGATCCGCACCGATCCAGGCGGGACGAATCGCGCCAGGTGCGCGATCACGTAATACGAGACGTTGCGGGCGACGACGGCCGGCCCATCGATGGTCAGCGCGCCGATGCATTCGCCGCAGCCCCGCGGCGTGTGCGGACCGTGCGCCGGATCGCCGGCGAGATTCCATTCGAGCACGGCGCAGGCGCCGTTGCGAATGGCGCCGATCAGCACGTTGCGGACATGCCAGGCGAGGTCCGGACCGAAGGTTCCGTCGGCGCCGACCCACTGCTCGGTGATCCACATCGCCATGTCGGGATAGAGCGCCGCGACCTCGGAGAGCACCTCGGGCGCCCCGGCGTAGAGATGCCACGCGACGCCGCTGATGAACGGACGCGCGCGCGGATCGGCCAGCACGGCGATCGGATAGGCCGGCAGGTCGCAGTTGTGGTCGTAGCAGAGCAGCGCGACGTCGCCGAAGCCGGCCGCCCGCAGGGTCGGCCCGAGATGGCCCCCGACGAAGGCGGCCTGCTCGGCCGCCGTCATCGTCATGCTGGGCTCGTTCTTGATGTTCAGCGGCTCGTTCTGCGGCGTCATCGCGTGGATGGTGATGCCGCGCGCCCGCATCGCCGCGAGGTACGCGACCAGATAGGCCGCGTAGATGCCGTGGCACTCGGGCTTCAGCGCTCCGGCCACGAAGCTCTCGTTGGTCTTCATCCACGGCGGCGCCGACCACGGCGTCGCGAGGAGCTTCAGATCCGGCCGGACGGCGAGAATCTCTTTCAGCACCGGGACGACATGGACGTCGCCGGCGTCGAGGTCGAAATGGCCATGCGCCGGGTCGGCAGCGCCGGGCGGGGGATCGTCGTAGGCGAACACGGCACGGCTCAGATCGGAGGGGCCGATGCTCAGACGCAGCAGGCCGATGCCGGCGCCGCCTCCGTCGACGGAGAACAGCTCGCTCAGCAGCGCGCTGCGCCGCGCCGCCGGCAACCCGGCGATCAGTTCGGCACTGCCGCCCGTCAGCGCGAAGCCGAAGCCGTCCATGGTCTGATGACGCGCGGCGGGGCGCACCGCGATCACGAGGCCCGCATCGGGCGGATCGCCGGCCTCGCGGAGGGACCGCCGGTGCAGCAGCCGCGTGCGATCGGGATGCGTGGTCCACGCCTCCACGCCGAGCCGGAGCGCCTTTGTCGCGGTCCCGTCGGTGGTGGTCGCGTCGATGGTGATCATTGTCGTGCGCCCTGCGGCGCACCCTCGACGCGCCACGTCGGACTCTTCGGTGGGCCGGCGAGAGGCCGGTCGGGCCGGCGAGACCGGCCGGCATCACGATACACCGGTCCGGGTTTACGGGGAGTTCGTGCTTCTATGGACGGAACCGCCGGGCCGGCGTCACGCCTCGTCGTCGTGTGCCCGCGCGTGGACGACGGCGAGCACGCGGCGCGCCCCGAAGCGGTCGGCCGGATCGAGCGCGACGACCTTCTCCAGCGCCGCGACGCCGTCGTCGGTCGCGCCGGTCCGCAGGCTCGCATAGCCCCAGGCGAGCAGCGCCTGCAGATAGAGGCTCGGCGCCTCGTCCAACGCCCCGAACGGCGCGTCGTCGGCACCGACCAGCCGCCAGTCGGTCGCCACGTTCAGGCGCCGCGCCATCGCCACGACGATCGCATCCGCATGCGGCAGCGCCTCGGCGAGGCGATGGTTGTAGAAGTAGAACCGATAGGCGGCGAGCCGCGCCTCGACACTGTCGGGCGCCAGCGCGAGCGCGCCCAGCACGGCCGCCTCGGCCTGCACGGGCGCCGAGCGCGCCTGCAGGGCGCCGGCGAGGAGGTCGCGGATCGCCGGGCCGTCGTCGTCGAAATCGCCGGACCGGCCGTCGCCGTCGTGACGCCGATGTCCCCCGCCGCGCGCCATGGGCCGCCTCTCGAAAACCCCGAAACCAGCTTATCCACAAAAGCAAGGGATCGGCACGGCCGGCTTTCGTAGGGTGAGGCGACGTGTCCGGCGCGCGGCACGGCCCCGGCGATAAGCGCGTCAGGCCATACCCGAATGATGCTCGAACGGATTGATTAGCTCCAGCCCGAGATCGGAAAAATCCGCGACGTCGCGCGTCGCGACCGCCATCCGGTGGGTGAGCGCGATCGCGGCGATCGCCGCGTCCATGGCGGCGATCGTCCGGCCGAGACTGCGGCGCGCGGCGACGATCCGCCCGAACACGTGGGCGCAATCGCGGTCGAAGGACAACACGCGCCCACCGAACAGATCCCGCTCGGCCGCCGTGATCGCTCGGTCGAGATCGGCGCGGCGCTGCCCGGGCTGCAGGAGCTCGACCCCGAAGCGCAGCTCGGCGAGCACCGGCGCGCACAGCCAGAGATCCGTCGATCGCTGAGCGTCGAGCCATCGCCGGACGGCCTCGCTCGGGCGCGGACGAAATGCCTCGGAGACGACACTGGTGTCGAGAATGATCATGCGGCAGGCGCCGCCCTACGAGAAATCGGGAGGCTCGACGCCGCCGCCCCGCACGTCGAAGACGAGGTCGTCGCCGCGCGCCGAGTCCGGCAGCAGAGAGAACAGCCTGGTCCCCAGCCCGTCCTCCATCGGCACGGCGAGGCTGCGGCGAATCAGGCTCTTCGCTTCGTCGGAGAGGCTCCGGCCATGCGCCTTCGCACGCTCCTCGAGCTGTCGCCTCAAGCCGGGATCGAGGTCCCGGATCAACAGATCGGGCATCGCAGCCTCCATGCTGATATCAAAGATATCATATCGCCGCGCAAAGAGGAACGCCACCGTGCCCCCGCCCTTGACCCCCGTGCGGCGGCGAAAATAGGGTCGTCGACCATCGGGACCGATCGCCAGGGGCGCCGACAGTTTTCATCGTCGCCCGGCCACCCCACCAAGAACCCTGAAATCGAGCCTGGAAACACCCATGTCCGGAAGCCTGTTCGCCCTCCTCCGCAGCCGCATCCCGTCGCAGGGCAAGACCCTGATCGAGACGCCCGAAGGGGCGCGGATCACCTATGGCGACATGCTGGCGCGGACGGGCCGGCTCGCCAACGCGCTCGTCGGGCTCGGCGTGAAGCCGGGCGACCGGGTCGCCGTGCAGGTGGAGAAGAGCCCCGAGAACCTGATGCTGTTCCTCGCGGTGATGCGGGCCGGCGCCGTCTATCTGCCGCTCAACACCGCCTACACGACCCACGAGGTCGAGTATTTCGTCTCCGATGCCGAGCCGCGCCTTCTCGTCTGCGATCCGGCCAAGCGCGACGGGCTCGAGCCGATCGCCGACCTGCGCGGCGCCGCCCTCCACACGCTCGACGCCGACGGCCGCGGCTCGCTCGCCGACCTCGCGGCGGCCGCGCCGGAGGCGTTCGAGGACGTCGGCCGCGCCGGGCACGATCTCGCCTGCATCCTCTACACGTCGGGCACCACGGGCCGCTCCAAGGGCGCCATGCTGACCAACGCCAATCTCGGCTCCAACGCCGACACGCTGGTCGGTTACTGGCGCTTCTCCGACACCGACGTGCTCCTGCATTCGCTGCCGATCTACCATACGCACGGCCTGTTCACGGCGGCCATGACCGTGATGCTGTCGGGCGGCAGCATGCTGTGGCTCCAGAAATTCGACGCCGACCAGGTGATCGCGCTCTTGCCGCGCGTCACCACGTTGATGGGCGTGCCGACCCATTACGTGCGGCTCGTCCAGCATCCGGGGCTCACCCGCGAGGCGACCGCGCATATGCGGCTGTTCACGTCGGGCTCGGCACCGCTGCTCGCCGAGACCCACGAGACCTTCAAGGCGAAGACCGGCCACGCCATCCTGGAGCGCTACGGGATGACCGAGACCGGCATGAACACCTCCAACCCCTACGACGGCGAGCGCATCGCCGGCACGGTCGGCTTCCCGCTCCCCGACATTCACGTGCGGGTCGCGAACCCCGGCAGCGGCGAGGTGCTGCCGGCCGGCGAGGTCGGCGTCATCGAGGTGAAGGGACCGAACGTGTTCGCCGGCTACTGGCGCATGCCGGAGAAGACCCGCGAGGAGTTCCGCCCGGACGGCTTCTTCATCACCGGCGACGTCGGCATGATCGACGCGCGCGGCTATGTCCATATCGTCGGCCGCGCCAAGGATCTGATCATCTCGGGCGGCTTCAACGTCTACCCCAAGGAGGTCGAGAGCGAGATCGACCTGCTGCCCGGCGTCGTCGAGTCCGCCGTCATCGGCTGCCCGCATCCGGACTTCGGCGAGGGCGTCACGGCCGTCGTCGTGAAGGCGCCGGGCGCGGCGCTGACCGAGCGCGACGTGATCACGGCGCTGGAGAGCCGGCTGGCGAAATTCAAGCTGCCCAAGCGCGTGCTGTTCGTCGACGAGCTGCCGCGCAACACCATGGGCAAGCTCCAGAAGAACGTGCTGCGCGACCAGAACAAGGCGCTGTACGGGTGATACAGTCGCCCGCCGCCCTGTCCTTCTCCCCGCGTGCGGGGAGAAGGTGGCTCGCCGCGCAGCGGCGAGCCGGATGAGGGGGCGCCTCCGCGAGTTGCGAACGCTCGACGTCCGGGAGACGCCCCCTCACCCGAGCTTCGCGCCGATGGCGCGAAGCTCGACCTCTCCCCGCGCGCGGGGAGAGGTGAGGTCAGAGCGCTCCCGCCACCGCTTTCGCCACGGCTGCGATGGTCGCATCGCGCGCGGCGGCGGGCGCGGTCGTCTCGGTCAAGTACACCGCGACGATCACGGGCTTGCGGCCGGGCGGCCAGAACAGGCCGACATCGTTGGTGGCGCCGCGCTCGCCCGTGCCAGTCTTCTCGCCGACCTTGAAATCCGTCGGCAGCCCGGCGCGCAGCCGCGCGGCGCCGGTGCGGTTGCCGACCAGCCAGCCGTTTAGCAAATCACGTGAGGCCGGCGACAAGGCGTCTCCCAGCACCAGCCGTTCGATATCGGCCGCCATCGCGCTCGGCGTCGTCGTGTCGCGCGGATCGCCGTGCCGCGCCTCGTTGAGGGTCGGCTCGGTGCGGTCGAGCCGGGTCACCGGATCGCCGAGGAGGCGCAGCCAGGCGGTGAGACCGAGCGGTCCGCCGAGCGTGTCGAGGAGCAGATTGGCCGCGGTGTTGTCGCTCATCACCATGGCGGCCTCGGCGAGCGCCGCGACCGTCATGCTGCCACCCGCGTTCGGCCTGGTGAGCGGCGCCCAGTCGAGCAGCGCCGACGGATCGATCGCGATGCGCCGGTCGAGCGTCTCGCGGCCGGCGTCGACGCGGGCCAGCACGGCGGCGGCGAGCAGCAGCTTGAAGGTGCTACACATCGCGAAACGCTCGTCGGCGCGATGGCCGGTCCGCGCACCCGTGGCGGTATCGATCACGGCGACGCCGAGCCGGCCGCCGCTGTCCCGCTCGATGCGGGCGAGGTCGTCGGCGAGAGCCGCGAGCTCCGGCGCGGCCGCGAGGCCGGACGGCCCGGCCACTGCAACCAGCGCCACGGCTCCGGCCGCTGCGGCGAAACGACGTCGATCCATCATGCGCAAAGCTCCCGTGCCCGGACGGGATGGCGCGAAACTTGGCCGGAACCGCGGCGACGCGGCGGGTCAGCCGCGGCTGCGTCGCGCCAGCAGCGCGTGGATCAGGCCGGCGAGCGACGGCGACAGGCCGATGCCGGGTTTCATGACGGCCGACGGTGGCGGCGACACCGGCGGGGCGGCCCGGGGCAGCGCCAGCGCGGCCTCCACGGCGCAGGTCAAGCCGTCGAGCACCGGCACCGCGACACGGCCGGCGAGGTCGCGCCCGACGCCGGCGAAGGGCGCGCCGCCGAACAGCACCGCTTCGGCCCCCTCCTCGGCGACGCAGGCAGCAGCGGCCGCGACCATGGCATCCAGGAACCGCTCGCGATCGTGGGCGAGGTCCAGCACCCCGCCGTCGAGGAAGCGGATCGAGGTCAGCCGGTCGGCGACACCGGCCGCGACCGCGGCGCGCTCCAGCTCCGGGCGAAGATGCCGGCCGAGCGTGACGACGGCGAAGCGGCGTCCGTCGGCCGCCGAAGCCTGCAGCCCGGCGTGCGCGAGGCCGATCACCGGCATGGGGGCGATCTCTGCCGCGGCGTCGAGCCCCGGATCGCCGAACGCCGCGACGATCGCGGCATCGCAGGGCGGCGCCGCGGCGATCGCCTCCAGCACGGCATGGGCGGCGATGGCGAGCTCGGCCCTACTCTCGATCGACGCCGCACCGAACGGCGCCGTGACGCCTTCGACCTCGGCCGCGTCGTCGGCGATGCGCCGCGCCTCCGCCGTGAGGATCGTCGTGATCCGCGCCGAGGTGTTCGGGTTGATCACCAGGATGCGGCGCACCGGCTCACGCCTTGCCGTAGACCGGAACCACGGCGCCGCGGGTGACGCGGTTCTCGGGCGAGGCGAGGAACAGGATCGTCGCCGCAACCTCCTCGACCTTCGGCCAGGCCGAGAGGTCGGCCTTGGGCATGTCCTGGCGGTTCGCCGGGGTGTCCATGATGGACGGGGCGACGGCGTTGACCAGCACGCCCTCCTTGGCCACCTCCTCGGCGAGCGCCACCGTCAGCGCCGCGACGGCGGCCTTGGCGGCCGCGTAGATCGCCATGCCGGCGCCGGTGCGCCATTCGAGCGCGGGGCGGGCCGCGACATTGACGATCCGGCCGCCATTCCGGCCGCGGGAAAAGGCCCGCAGCGCCGCCTGGCAGCACAGCGCGCAGGTGATCAGGTTGACGCCGACCTGGTGGTGCAGCACGTCCTCGTCGAGATCGCGCAGCGGCCCATAGGCGAAGCCGCCGGCGAGGTGGATCGACGCCCACAACGGCGGCAGGCGCTCGTAGAGATCCTCGACATCTTCGCTCTCGCCGAGATTGAGCTCGCCATAGAGGATGACCCGCTCGTGGTCGCGCAGCGGGAACGCCTCGGCGGCGCTCTCGCGCGTGTAGGGGACGTGGCAGACCGCCCCCGCCTCGACCAGGGCCGTCACCACGCCGACGCCAAGCGCCCCGGTGCCGCCCGTCACCACCACGTGCCGCCCGCTGAAGTCCATTCCGCCCTCGCGTGCCACCTGTCACCGCCCCGACTACGCCGGCGAGGCGCCGGCGAATCACTGCCCGGACAAGACGATAGCGCCGCCGCCCGGCGCGGCCCACCGGCACCGGCGCGCGGGTGCCCCGCCCCGGTCGCGGGGCCGGCCCGGCGCGACCGAAAATTACGGTTGATCGCGGCGCCGCCGCTGCCCATCAAGGCAGCCGAGCAGGACACCCCTCGCAGCGGATCCCCCGATGCCCCGAGCCGTGGCCCCGACCGAGCGACCGCCCGACACCGCCTCCCCTCCCCCGGGCGCGCGCCTTCCCGGCGAGCGCCGTCCGAGCCCCACGCGACTCGGCGACCGGGCGATGGTGCGGTTCGACGACGTGACGCGCCGCTTCGGCGACACGACGGCGGTCGATCATCTCGATCTCGACATTCGCGAGGGCGAGTTCTTCGCCCTGCTCGGCCCCTCGGGCTGCGGCAAGACCACGCTGCTGCGCATGCTGGCCGGCTTCGAGCGGCCGGACACCGGCCGCATCCTGCTCGCCGGCGACGACATCGCCGCGGTGCCGCCGTGGCGGCGGCCCGTCAACATGATGTTCCAGAGCTACGCGCTGTTCCCGCACCTCTCGGTCGCCGGCAACATCGCCTTCGGGCTGAAGCAGGACCGGCTGCCGAGACCCGAGATCGCGGCCCGGATCGCCGAGATGCTGCGCCTCGTCCGCCTCGACGGTCTCGGCGGGCGAAAGCCGCACCAGCTCTCCGGCGGCCAGCGCCAGCGCGTCGCACTCGCCCGCGCGCTCGCCAAGCACCCGAAGGTGCTGCTCCTCGACGAGCCGCTGGCTGCCTTGGACAAGAAGTTGCGCGAGGAGACGCAGTTCGAGCTGATGGCGCTGCAGGAGCGGCTCGCCACCACATTCGTGGTCGTCACCCACGACCAGGAGGAGGCGATGACCATGGCGGACCGCATCGGCGTGATGAACCACGGCCGCCTCGCCCAGGTCGGCACGCCGTCCGAGATCTACGAGCAGCCGCGCTCGCGCTGGGTCGCCGGCTTCATCGGCGACGTCAACTTTCTGGACGGCACCGTGGAGGCGGTCGACGCCGGCGGCGTCACGATCACCGACGCGAGCGGCCGCCGGTTCCGGGCGACCGGACCGACGACGGCCCGCATCGGCGACCGGGTGACGCTCGCGGTGCGCCCGGAGAAGCTCGTCGTCGCGACGGGGGCAGCCACCTCCGCGACGGCCGGTCAGTCACCGGAGAACACGGTCACGGCCAAGGTGGCCGACATCGCCTATCTGGGCGACATCTCGCTCTACAAGGTGCGGCTCGACGACGGCACGCTGCTGAAGGCCTCGGTCACCAACGCCCGCCGGCGCACCGAGCAAGGCATCGACTGGGACGACACGGTCCGCCTGTCGTTCCCCCCCGACGCCGCCGTGGTGCTGACGGAGTGACGGTCGACGTGATCAGCACACCTCGAGACAGCAGCAGGCTCGTCCGCCTGGGCTTCCCCCCACCCCCGGCGCGCACTGCGCGCCAAAGCCCTCCC
>NZ_JBEOMB010000058.1:0-26300 GCF_046000175.1 Rhodoplanes sp. SY1 | reverse complement strand
GCCGCCGATCCGGTCGGCCCGTTCCGGGCGCGCCGGCTGCGTCTCGCCCGCCGGCCCGACCCCGATGCCGCGGTCGGCACCGTGCTGGTCGACGAGGGGGAGAGCCCGCTCGCTTGGCTGGCCCGCCGCAAGGGGCGCGACGGCCGCGCCATGATCGAGCCGGTCCAGCTGCTCGCCGGCGAGCGGCTGCGCGCCGACTTCACCTTCGCCCAGCTCGGCCCGCGCGTGACGGTCGACTGGAGCGCCGCGCTCGCCCCGGGCGCGTCGGGCGGGGGAGGGGGGCCGGCCGCCATGACCGATGCGGTCCTCGCGGCGCGGCAGCGCCTCGCCGCGGCCTTGCGGGCGACGGGACGCGAGTTCTCCGGATTGCTGCTCGACGTCTGCTGCTTCCTGAAGGGGCTGGAGGAGATCGAGCGCGAGCGCGGCTGGCCGGCCCGCTCGGCCAAGGTGGTGCTGCAGCTCGGGCTCGATCGGCTGGCCCGTCACTATGGGCTCGCCGTCACGGCGCGCGGCCGCTCCGGACCGATGCGGGTCTGGCGGGCGGATATCACGGACGCGGCAGGTCTGGACGCCGCGGGTCCTTGAGGATGTCGATCAGGGCGCGGAGGCCGGCCGGCATGTAGGCGCGGTGCGGATAATAGAGGAACACGTCGTCAAAGCGCGGCGTCCAATCCTCCAGGCACCGCACCAGCGCGCCGCTGGCGAGATAGGACCGCACCCGGTCCTCGAACGCGAAGGCGAGGCCCGCGCCGGCTAGTGCCGCCTCGGCGATCAGCTCCTGATCGTCGAGGATCACCGGGCCGTCGACCGCCACCGTGACGGTCTCGCCGTCCTTCTCGAACTCCCACGGGAACGTCGCCCCGCTCGGGAAGCGGTAGCGAATGCAGCGATGGCCGTGCAGGTCGGCGGGCCGCTCGGGACGTCGGCGGTCGTCGAAGTAGGACGGCGCCGCGACCACGGCGAAGCGCATCGGCAGCGGGATGCGGGTGGCGATCATGCCCTGCTGCAGGCGCTCGCCGAACCTGATGCCGGCGTCGAAGCCGTCGGCGACGATGTCGACCAGCGCATCGTCGGACGACACCTCGATGGCGAGCCCGGGGTTCTCGCGCACCAGCCGGGCGATCACCGGACCCATCAGGGCGAGGCCGACCGGCCGCGGCACGGTGATCCGGATTGTGCCGGCCGGGGTGTCGCGAAAGCGGTTCACCTCCTCGATCGCCTGGGCGACGTCGCCGAAGGCCGGCTTCAGCCGGCCGTGCAGGAGACGGCCGGCCTCGGTCAGCGACACGCTGCGGGTGTTGCGGTTGAGCAGCCTCACGCCGAGGTCCTGCTCCAGCCCCTTGACGGCATGGCTGAGGGCCGAGCGCGTGACGCCCCGCTCCGCCGCGGCGCGCTGGAAGCTCAGATGATCGGCGACCGCCACGAAGGCGGCGAGGTCGGGCCAGCGATGGTTCATTGGTGAACACTACTCACCAAGGTGTCGTTCATTGTCAATCTGTGCGATTGCGCCGGCGCGGTCTATGTATCGCCTCACCCAACACACGGAGGCATCCATGGACCAGAACATCACCGGCAAGGTCGTCGTGATCACGGGCGCGAGCAGCGGGATCGGCGAGGCGACGGCCCGGCATCTCGCCGCCGGCGGCGCCGTGGTGGCGCTGGCGGCGCGCCGCACCGACAAGCTCGCGGCGATCGTCGCCGAGATCGCGGCGGCCGGCGGCAAGGCGAAGGCCTACACGGTCGACGTCACGCGGAAGGAGCAGGTCGACGAGCTCGTCGCCGACGTGGTGGCGGATTTTGGCCGGCTCGACGTGATCGTGAACAATGCCGGCCTGATGGCGATCGCGCCGATGAGCCAGCGGCGTACCGACGAGTGGGACCGGATGATCGACATCAACGTGAAGGGGCTGCTGTACGGCATTGCCGCGGCGCTGCCGGTGTTCGAGCGGCAGGGCTCGGGTCACGTCGTGAACATCTCTTCGGTCGCCGGCATCAAGGTGTTCAGCCCGGGCGGCACCGTCTACTCCGGCACCAAGTTCGCCGTGCGGGCGATCTCCGAAGGGCTGCGCCACGAGGTCGGCCGGACCATCCGGGTGACGACCATCGAGCCCGGTGCCGTCGAGTCCGAGCTGAAGCTCGGCAGCAGCGACGCGGCGAGCCGCGCCGCCCTCGAGGAGTTCTACAGGACCAGCCAGATCCCGGCGTCGTCGATCGCCCGCGCCATCGCCTACGCGATCGAGCAGCCGGCCGATGTCGACGTCAACGAGATCGTGCTGCGCCCGACCTCCCAGGACTTCTGATTCCGAACTTCGGTTCTGGCGCGCCTCGCCGGCCCCCGGACAAGAAACCCCGCCGCGCTGCGACGCACGGCGGGGTTTTTCGTGAGATCGCGCGGGCGGCCCGGGCCGCCCGCCGTGGCTGACCGGTCAGCCCTTGTCGCCGAGCAGCTTGCGGGCCCACCAGCCGGTGCGGCGCGGCTTGCCGGACTCGGCCTCGGGAGAGGACTGGGCGACCGCCGACGTCTCGGGCGCCGGTGCCGGCTCGCTCGGCGCGGGCGCCGGCTCGACCGGACGCGGGGTCGCGTCGCCGTTGGCCGACGACGTGCCGTTGCCGCCGAGCACGAAGGACACCGGCTCGCGCACCGTCGAGCGCCGGCGCGGCGGCTCGGCCGGGGCCGGCTCGGCCGCCGGTGCCCGCGCGGCCGCGGGGGCGACCGGGGCCTGCGTCACCGACTCGGGAGCGAGCGCCTGCAGCGGCTCGGGCGGTTCGACCGGGCCGAAATCCGGCGGCGGCGGGGGCGCGTCGACATGACGGCTGCGACCGCGGCCGCGACGCGGCTCCGGCCGCAGCGGCGCGTCGAAGCCCGCCTCCGGCTCGGGCAGGTTCTCGGGTCCGATCTCGTCGAAGCCGGACGCGGTTGCGGTCACCGGCGCGAAGGAGGAGCCACGCTCGACCGGCGCATCCGCCGGGGTCGATGTGACCGGTGCCTCGTCGCCGACCGCGGCGCGCGGCGCGGCGTCGGCCGACACGGGCAGCTCGGGCTGCTCGCCGGACGGGATCTCCTCGCCGAGCCTTGGTCCGCCGAAATCCTCGATGGCGTGGGCGAGCTCGGGCTCGACCAGGTCGAAGCCGGGCTCCGGACCCCCGAGCGGCCCCGGGGCGCCATCCTGCCGGCGATTGCGCCGGCCACCGCGGCGACCGCGCCGGCGACGCCGACGTCCGCCGTCGCCGTTCTCGCCCTCGCCGTCGTTTCGTGCGGCCTGGCCTTCGCCCTCCGCGTCGTCACCGTCGGCCTCGTCGTCGCCCTCGGTCTCGCCCGCCTCGGCCTCGCCGGCCGGCGCGCGCGCCACCATCGGGCCGCGCTCGCCGCGCTCCTCGCGCTCGTCGCCGCGACGACCGCGCCGCCGGCGGCGCCGGCGGCGGCCACGACCGTCGCCCTCGCCGTCGCCGTTCTCGGTGTCGGTGCGTGCCTCGGTCTCCTCGACCTCGTCCTCGTCGACCTCGGCCTCGTAGGCCTCGGCCTCGATCTCGTCCTCGTCGTCCTCCTCGATCCGCGACGGCGCCGGCAGCGCCGCGGCCGATTGCGCCGCGATGGCGCGCGCCTGCTCGAGCGAGTGCACCTGCTCGTTCTTCTCGATGACGAACGGATGCGCCCCCATCACGCTCTCGTCGGCCCGCACGGTGAGGACCAGCCGGAAGCGCTGCTCCAGCTCGGCGAGGTGGGCGCGCTTGTGGTTGAGGATGTAGAGCGCCGTGTCGGTGCCGGTGCGGATCGTGAGATTATGGGTGGCGCCGCGCATGAGCGTCTCTTCGAGCATGCGCAGGCACTGCAGGGCGACCGACGAGACCGAGCGGACGTGGCCGGTGCCGCCGCAATGCGGGCACTTCTCGGTCGAGCTCTCGAACACGCTGGTGCGGATGCGCTGCCGCGACATCTCCATCAGGCCGAAATGCGAGATCCGGCCGACCTGGATGCGGGCGCGGTCGTTCTTCAGACACTCCTTCAGCTTGCGCTCGACGGAACGGTTGTTCCGCTTCTCGTCCATGTCGATGAAGTCGATGACGATCAGGCCGGCGAGGTCGCGCAGGCGGAGCTGGCGGGCGACCTCCTCGCAGGCCTCGAGGTTGGTCTTGAGGGCCGTGTCCTCGATGTGGTGCTCGCGCGTCGCGCGGCCCGAGTTCACGTCGATGGCGACCAGCGCCTCGGTCTGGTTCAGGACGATGTAGCCGCCGGAGCGGAGCTGCACGGTCGGCGAGAACATCGCGTCGAGCTGGGTCTCGACGCCGTAGCGGGTCAGCAGGGGCTGCGGCTCGGCGTAGAGCTTCACGTTCTTCGCATGGCTCGGCATGAGCATGCGCATGAAGTCCTTGGCCTCGCGATAGGCGTCCTCGCCGGCGACGATGACCTCGTCGATCTCCTTGTTGTAGAGATCGCGGATCGCCCGCTTCACCACCGAGCCCTCCTCGTAGACGAGGGTCGGGGCCGAAGACTTGAGGGTGAGGTCGCGGACCTGCTCCCACACGCGCAGCAGATACTCGAAGTCGCGCTTCACCTCGGTCTTGGTGCGCGCCGCGCCGGCGGTGCGCAGGATGACGCCCATCCCCTCCGGAACCTCGAGGTCCTGGGCGATCTCCTTCAGGCGCTTGCGGTCCTGGGTGTTGGTGATCTTGCGGCTGATGCCGCCGCCGCGCGCCGTGTTCGGCATCAGCACCGAGTAGCGGCCGGCGAGCGAGAGGTAGGTGGTCAGCGCCGCGCCCTTGGTGCCGCGCTCCTCCTTGACGACCTGCACCAGCATGACCTGCCGGCGCTTGATCACCTCCTGGATCTTGTACTGGCGACGATAGCGCGGGGTGCGATCGGGCAGCTCCTCGAGCGCGTCGGCACCGCCGACCGACTCGACGACCTCCTCCTCTTCCTCCTCGTCGTCGTCGTCCTCCTCCTCGTCCTCGTCGTCATCCTCCTCGTCGTCGTCCTCGTCGTCGTCCTCCACGTCGTGGCCGTTGCCGGGCGTGGCGGAGTCCGCGGACGGGGCGGGCGGCAGGACCTCGCCGTCGAGGGCGGCGACCGGTGTCGGCTCGGCCGGGGCGGCCGGCTCGCTGGCGACGGCCTCGCCCTCGGCGACGACCGGCGGCGGAACGGGCTCGGTGGGCGGGGTGGCGTCGGCGTCACCCGCGGGCGCCGCCGCAGCCGCCTCGGCCACGGCCGTGGTCGGCTCGGTCAGGGCCGGCGCGGCCGGCGGGATGTCGCTCTCGGAACGGGCGAAGGCGAGCTCGGTCTGCGCCTCGCCGGGCGAGGGGATGTGCGGGGTCTCGACCGGGCCGGCGCCCGCGGGCATGGCTTCGGCGGATGCGTCGGTGGCGAATGCGTCGGTGGCGGATGCGTCGGTGGCGGATGCATCGGCGGAGGGGGCGCCGAACCCGGCGGCATCGGCGGTGGGGGCCTGCGACTCGCGCGCCTCGGAGACGGCTGCATCGGAGGCGGGTGCCGCCGGCACCGGCTCGCTCGCCACCCGGTCGTCACGATGGGGCGGGCGCTCGGCCGGGATCTGGCGGGCGCCCGAGCGGGCGGCGGCGCGGCGGTCGGCCTCGGCCTCGGCGGCCCGGTGGGCGCGCTCCTCCTCGTCGATCAGCATCTGCCGGTCGGCGACCGGGATCTGGTAGTAGTCCGGGTGGATTTCGCTGAACGCCAGGAAGCCGTGGCGGTTGCCGCCATAGTCGACGAACGCGGCCTGGAGCGAGGGCTCGACCCGCGTCACCTTGGCCAGGTAGATGTTGCCTCGCAGCTGCCGGCGGCTCGCCGACTCGAAATCGAATTCCTCTACGCGGTTTCCACGGAGCACGACGACCCGGGTCTCTTCCGGGTGGGTCGCGTCGATGAGCATCTTATTCGCCATGTCGGTGTCTCGTTGCGGCGCGGCCGCGCGCGATCCGGTCCACCCGCGGGACCGGGATCAAGCGTCGGACGTTGCGCGCCGAAGGGGGGGTGGAAAGCAGGAACGACACGAAGCGCGAGTCGCGGTCCGCGGGAGGACGGGAGCGCCGGCGCTCTTTCGCAGCGCCCGGCAATGTGCTCCTCGTTCATTGTCCCGGACATCGGCTCCGAATCCTGGGGTGCTGGGCCACGCGCCGTGGCCATGACGGGTCTTAGGGGCTGAGGATGTCTCGCGTGAACGTCCGATCGGATCGCAAACGCATCGAATCGTCCTTCGAAGGCGGCGGCCTCTCGCGGCGGACCCGCTGCAAGTCTCGCGCCGCAGGCCCTTCGCTGCAAGCCTCTCGCAAGCAAAGCCTCTCGCAAGCAAGCCTCTCGAGACCGTTTTCGCGATCCGCCGTGCGGGGCGACGGCGAAAACGGTGGGCGGACCTTCGAGGGTTCCGGACGCCGAAACAGGAGCGTTCGGTCTCTCTCGATCCACCAGCAGCTCTTATTAAGGCGCGTCATGCCCTATTGGCAAGCCGCATGCGTGTCACGGAACTGCGAGGGCGGGACGGGAATCGCTTGATGATCAGCCAGTTGCCTCGCCGACAGGCAGCCGGCTGCCGGCCTGCGGCCGTGTCCGGGCCGGCGCCGCCGCGAGAAAGCCCACGTTAACCGTCAGAGTTTATTCGGGAAGCAGCACGGGGAGGCATGCGGCGGTGGGACGGGGACTGGCCCTCGCCTTGGCGATTGCCGCCATTGTCGGCGCACTGCACGTCCCCGTCGCACGGGCGGCGGAGCCGGCGCGCGCCTCGGGCTCGGCGGTTCCGGTCACGATTCCGGACTTTCCGGTCGCCACCGATGCGCGCCTCGCCGGCGACGCCGGGCAGACCCGATTCGTCGTCGACCTGTCGAAGACCATCGAGGTGCGGGCGTTCACGCTCGCCGACCCGTACCGGGTCATCGTCGACATGCCGCAGGTGACGTTCCAGCTCCCGGCCAAGACCGGCGAGCGGGCGCGCGGCCTGGTCAAGGCGTTCCGCTACGGGCTGGTGATGCCGGGCGGCTCGCGCATCGTGCTCGACACCACCGGACCGGTGCGGGTCGAGCGCGCCTTCGTGCTGGAGCCGGCCGACGGGCTGCCGGCCCGCCTGGTCCTCGACCTCGCCGCCGTCGACCGGGCGACCTTCCTGCGCGCCGCCGCGATCGACAACCGGCTGCCGCGCGAGACGCGCCGGACCGAGCCGGACGCCAAGCAGAACGGCGACCCGCGCCCGATCGTCGTCGTCGACCCCGGCCATGGCGGCATCGACAACGGCACCCGGGCGCCGAGCGGCGAGGAGGAAAAGACCATCGTCCTCGCCTTCGGCCTGATGCTGCGCGACAAGCTCGAGCAGACCGGCAAGTACCGGGTGGTGATGACCCGCTCGGACGACCGCTTCATCCCGCTCGGCGAGCGGGTGCGCTTCGCCCGCAGCCGCGAGGCGGCGCTGTTCATCTCGATCCATTGCGACGCGCTCGCCCGCCGCGACGGCGGCGCCGAGGGGGCGACCATCTACACGCTGTCCGAGCACGCCTCCGATGCCGAGGCGGGGCGCCTGGCGGAGGCCGAGAACAAGGCCGACGTGATCGCCGGCGTCGACCTCTCGGCCGAGCCGGACGACATCGCCGACATCCTGATCGACCTCGCCCAGCGCGAGACCAAGAACTACTCGAACCAGTTCGCCCGCACTCTGGCGGGCGAGCTGAAGTCGGCCGCCAAGCTGCACAAGCAGCCGCTGAAGTCGGCCGGCTTCCGGGTGCTGACCGCCCCCGACGTGCCCTCCGTGCTGGTCGAGCTCGGCTACGTGTCGAGCAAGACCGACCTCAAGCTGATGCTCTCCGACGCCTGGCGCGCCAAGGCGGCCGAGTCGATCGTCCGCGCCGTCGACGCCTTCTTCCAGCCGAGGCTCGCCGCCCCGGCCGAAGCCAAGGCCGCCGGCGCGGCAGGGGGCGGGGCGGGGGCGGGAGCGGGGGGGAATTGAGGGGGGCGCCGCCTGAAGCGCGTAGACGGACGATCACTAGAAGTTGCTTTGTCGATGTGCTTCACTCTCGTCATGAGCGATACAGAACCCAATTCAGGCTCCGATCAGGAAGCTAGGCCCAAATCGTTCGGACCGCCTACATTCCCGCCTCTCCCTGAAACGTTTCAGATACCGATCCAGCTTCTTGAGCAATGGATGGATGTGCCCTCAAGTGAACGGATTGTCGCTCCGCTCACTCGTCAAGATATCGACCACCTTATGTTTGGACTCCTTAAGTCAAACGAGTCGCAAAGATTGCTCGATCAGACGCTTGTTCATTGGTCTAATGGTAGAACTTCAGAGGCCAACATGACGCTCTCTGAGTTCAAGCGTGCGAATATCGAGAGCGATAACTATCTGCGGCAGTTCATTACGGGGTTAATCGTGTCCGCTCTGCGGGGGCGGTCGAATGCCGGATAACACAGGTGCGTATGAGAACGTTGTTTCGATAGGGGAAAGACTTGGTCAAGGAAGACCGCCTGGAGGGCCCTTGCGACCGCCGGGCGGAGGAGGCACATCAGACGGCATGAACGAGCGTGTTGCCAAACTCGAAGCCATCGCCGAAGGCCTACAAAAGGCAGTCGAGCGGATCCAGAGTGACTCTGGCTCTATCCGGGAAGGGCTCGCGCGCATCGAGGCGAAGATCGACACGCGTGCTGCGGCCACTGACGTCGCGGCAATTAGTGCCAAACTCGATGATAAGCCGGGAACTTGGCGGGTCGTGGTCATTGCGATGGTCATCGGGGGGCTCGTCACAGCTGCTTCTGTAGCTGGGGTAAAGCTTCTGCCCCAACCGCAGGCGAGCGTAGCGGCAGGCACCCGATAATCTTGGCGGGGCCGTCGCAACGGCATGCGGTTCAGTCCATCTTCGCCAGGTGGCGATGCCTTCTCATCGCTCGCCCGAGCCTCAGTTTGACCATAAAACCGGGCGACCTACGGGCGGCACGACGGGTGGATTCCGCCCGGGCGGACGGCGGTCGCGGCAAGCGGGCCCGGCAGGGCCGGGCGCGGTAGGGGCGACACGGCCGACCGCCGGCAGCGCCAACGGGGATTGGGGCGATGCGATTGATGCTGCGGTTCTTCGGCTTCCTGTTCACGCTCGGGACCATCGTGTTCCTGGTGGGGATCGCGGCCGCGGCCGGGATGATCTGGCATTTCTCCAAGGACCTGCCCGACTACACCCAGCTCCAGGAATACGAGCCGCCGGTGATGACCCGCGTCCACGCGGTCGACGGCGCGCTGCTCGCCGAATACGCCCGCGAGCGCCGGCTCTATCTGCCGATCCAGGCGATCCCCAAGCAGGTGATCAACGCCTTCATCTCGGCCGAGGACAAGAACTTCTACGAGCACGGCGGCCTCGACTTCACCGGCATCGCCCGCGCCGGCCTCCTGTTCGTCCAGAACATCGGCTCGAGCCGTCGCCCGCAGGGCGCCTCGACCATCACGCAGCAGGTCGCGAAAAACTTCCTGCTCACCAACGAGGTGTCGTTCGACCGCAAGATCAAGGAGGCGCTGCTGGCGCTGAAGATCGAGCGGGCCTACTCCAAGGACCGCATCCTCGAGCTCTATCTCAACGAGATCTATCTGGGCTTCTCGGCCTACGGCGTCGCGGCCGCGTCGCTCCTCTATTTCGACAAGTCGGTCAACGACCTGACCGTCGCGGAGGCGGCCTATCTGGCGGCCCTGCCGAAGGCCCCCTCGCAGCTCCACCCGTTCCGCCAGCGCGACCGGGCGGTCGAGCGCCGCAACTACGTCATCGACCGCATGGTCGAGAACGGCTACGTGACGGCCGCCGACGGCGAGGCCGCCAAGAAGACCCCGCTCAACGTCACGCCGCGGCCGACCGGCGCCCACATTTTCGCCGGCGAGTATTTCGCCGAGGAGGTGCGCCGCGAGATTCTGGAGAAGTTCGGCGAGAAGCGCCTCTACGAGGGCGGCCTTTCGATCCGCACCACGCTCGACCCCAAGCTCCAGGTGATGGCCCGCAAGGCGTTCACGGACGGCCTGGTGCGCTTCGACGAAGGGCAGGGCTGGCGCGGCCCCGTGACCAGGATCGACGTGACCGGCGACTGGGGGCCGCGGCTCGCCGACGTGCGCGCCCTGAGCGACGTCGCCCCGTGGCGGCTCGCCGTGGTGCTGGAGACGGCCGATCAGGCGGCCCGCATCGGCCTGCAGCCGGGGCGCGAGCCGGGCGGCGCCGTCAAGCGCGAGCGCGAGGTCGGCATCCTGCCGCTCGACGGGCTGAAATGGGCCAAGGCGACCAGCGGACCGGCGCGCGGCAAGGCGGTCGCCAAGACCTCGCAGGTGCTGGAGCCGGGCGACGTCGTCTATGTCGAGCCGGTCGCCGGCAAGGACGGCCAGTTCCGGCTGCGCCAGATCCCGGAAATCTCCGGCGCCATGGTGGTGATGGACCCGGTGACCGGCCGCGTGGTCGCGCTGGTCGGCGGCTTCTCGTTCGACCAGAGCCAGTTCGACCGCGCCACCCAGGCGATGCGCCAGCCCGGCTCGTCGATCAAGCCGCTGGTCTATGCGGCCGCCCTCGACAACGGCTACACGCCCTCCACCATCGTGGTCGACGCCCCGATCGAGATCGACCAGGGCCCCGGCATCGGCGTGTGGCGGCCGGAGAACTACTCGACCGGCAAGTATTACGGTCCGCAGACGCTGCGATTCGGCATCGAGCACTCGCGCAATGTGATGACGGTGCGGCTGACCCAGGACATCGGCATGCCGCTGGTCGCGGAATACGCCAAGCGGTTCGGCATCTACGACCACATGCCGCCCTACCTCTCCTATGCGCTCGGGGCCGGCGAGACGACCGTGATGCGGATGGTGACGGCCTACTCGATGATCGCCAACGGCGGCCGGCGCATCACCCCCACCCTGATCGACCGCATCCAGGACCGCACCGGCAAGACCGTCTACAAGCACGACCAGCGCGAGTGCCGCGGCTGCGAGGCCGACGGCTGGCAGAACCAGCCGGAGCCCGGCCTGATCGATCGCCGCGAGCAGGTGCTCGACCCGATGACCGCGTACCAGATCACCTCGATCATGGAGGGCGTCGTCCAGCGCGGCACCGGCAATGCGGTCGCCGCGGTCGGCAAGCCGGTGGCCGGCAAGACCGGCACCACCAACGACGAGAAGGACGTGTGGTTCGTCGGCTTCACGCCCGAGCTCGCGGTCGGCGTCTATCTCGGCTACGACAAGCCGCGTCACATCGGCCGCGGCGCCTCGGGCGGCCACATGGCGGCGCCGATCGTGCGCGACTTCCTGAAGGTGGCGCTCGCCGACAAGGCCCCGGTGCCGTTCCGGGTGCCGCCCGGCATCAAGCTGATCCGCATCGACGCGGCGAGCGGCACGCGCGCCGGACCCGGCACCACCAAGGCGATCCTCGAGGCCTACAAGCCGGGCACCGCGCCGGCCGAATCGACCACCTATGCCGGGACGCTCGGCCCCGACGGGCAGCCGCTCGGCGTCACGCCGGAGGTCGACCGGGCGGTGCGCACCGGCACGGGCGGACTGTACTGAGTCGCCGCGGCGGAGCCGTCGACGGCCCCGCGCCCGACCCGCACGGGATGCCGGCAAGCCGATCCGCAGAGACCGGAGCCACAGACAACAAAAAACCCCCGCCATGCGGGGGTTTTTTGTTCGGAGGTCGGGCCTTGTGTCGAGGATCCCTGGAGGCGCTCCTGCGGTCGGCCGAATGCCGCCGGGGCGGCGAGCCGGGTGGCTCGCGAACCCCGGTTCACTCCTGGACGAACGGATAGCGCTCGGCCGCCTCGCGGCGCATCCGCGAAACCTCGGCGAAGCTGCGGCGAACCTCGCCGACAACGGCCTTCACGGTCGCGGCGGCGCGCGCCACGGCACCCTCGGTGGCGGGACGGGTCGGAATGGCAAAGTCGGTCATGGTCGGCTCCCTCGAATTCCTGAGCAGCGGTTCACCGCTGTCTGTCTCGTCTCATATGGCCGTATGCGCACGATTGAAAAACCCCGCCTTCGCACATGCACATTTGACGCGAATTCAACAATCGGGGTCCATTCGTCTAATTCCTGCGCTCGGATCGGCCTAATCCGGCAGCAGGCCCCGTGCCGCGGCCCTTGCTATCCCTCGGCGAAGCCGAGTCGGACACCAGCCTAGAGGGGATCTCTCCTGGCCGGCCTGTCTGGCCGATCGTATGTCTTACGCGGCATCCGGGCCGGCGGATCACGCCGGCCCGGCTCGCCGGTCAGGTCTCGACGAAGGGATAGCGACGCTGGGCATCCGCCCGCATCGCCTGGGCCTCGCGCAGAACCTCCAGCATCGAGCCGACGCCGGCGAGGGCGCGGCCGAGCAGCGTGGCCTTATGGGTGCGCGGGGCGGCAGCGCCGACTTTCGAACTCTGAATCATTCCTACATGCGCTCCTGATCGCAATTCGTTGAGCGATCCCGAGAACCCACCGCGTCGCGGCGGGTCGGGGTCGTTGGGTCTCTCCTGATGTGTTATTGCGGCGCAGCAATGGCAAGGAATCGAATAAGATTTTATTGATTAATTTTCGATTGCGATGCGACATTCCAGAACCCGGGCGTCGATCTGAAAAAACGAATATAAGTTCTGTCCTTCCTGCGGGCATCGTAGCCGGGCTCGCGACAATGTGCGCGCGGGCCCTGACCGTCGGGGGTTGCGTGCGGGCCGAACGCTCGGCACCGTGCCCATGGGGACGGTGAACCTTGCGGGGAGACCCATGGGATTCGTCTTGGCACGTCTCGTTGTCCTCCTGGCCGGCTGGACGGCGGCTTTCGCGACCGCGCTCACCGCCTCGGCCCTCATGTCGACGCCGCGCCTCTCCGTCTTCCTCGTCTCGGGCGGCCTGTGGACGGCCGCGATGCTGCTCGACTGAGCGTGTCGCCCGCGCGATCCGCCGTGACGCGGGCGGGGCCGACCGTCGCGGTGCGACGCGTCGCAGCGCGGGTTGCGCCGGCGCGCCCGGGCCGCTACATGCGGCACCGGCATTCGAGACGACGCCGCGGCCGGCCGGTCGCGGCGGTTTCATGAGGTCCGCGGCCGGAGACGGCCGGGAAGGTGACAGGCGATGCGCGCGGAAACCGTGTCCGTGGTGGAAGAGATCAAGCAGTCGGTCGGGCTGCTGAGGAGGCATCTTTGACTTCGACAAGGCCCGCGCGCGCCTTGCGGAGCTGAACAAGCTCGCCGAGGATCCCGATCTCTGGAACGACCCGCAGAAGGCGCAGCGCCTGATGCAGGAGCGCACCAGCCTGGAAGACAGCCTGACCGCGATCGGTCGTATCGAGCAGGAGCTCGACGACCAGATCATGCTGATCGAGCTCGGCGAGTCCGAGAACGACGCGGCCGTGGTCGGCGAGGCCGAGGCGGCGCTCGCCGGCCTCAAGGCCGAGGTCGACCGCCGCCAGCTCGAGGCGCTGCTCTCCGGCGAGGCCGATCCCAACGACACCTACCTCGAGGTGCATGCCGGGGCCGGCGGCACCGAGAGCCAGGACTGGGCCAACATGCTCCTGCGCATGTACACGCGCTGGGCCGAGCAGCACGGCTACAAGATCGAGTACCTGGAAGAGACCGAGGGCGAAGAGGCCGGCATCAAGTCGTCGACGATCATCATCAAGGGCCACAACGCCTATGGCTGGCTGAAGACCGAGCGCGGCGTCCACCGGCTGGTGCGCATCTCGCCGTTCGACTCGAACGCCCGCCGGCACACCTCGTTCGCCAGCGTCGACGTCTATCCGGTGATCGACGACCGCATCGTCATCGACGTCAAGGAGTCGGACGTGCGCACCGACACCATGCGATCGGGCGGCGCCGGCGGCCAGCACGTCAACAAGACCGAATCGGCGGTGCGCCTCACCCACATCCCGACCGGGCTGGCGGTGGTCTGCCAGGCCGAGCGCTCGCAGCACAAGAATCGGGCCACTGCCTGGAACATGCTGCGTGCCCGCCTCTACGAGATCGAGCTGAAGAAGCGCGAAGCGGCGGCGGTGGCCGAGTTCGAGGCCAAGACCGACATCGGCTGGGGCCACCAGATCCGGTCCTACGTGCTGCAGCCGTACCAGATGGTGAAGGACCTCCGCACCGGCGTGCAGACCTCCGACACCGGCGGCGTGCTCGACGGCGACCTCGACCGCTTCATGGAGGCGACGCTCGCCCAGAAGGCGTTCGGCGGCGGTCCGGAGCAGGTCGAGGACGTGGAGTAGGGGGCGGCTCCGCCCCCTCTCGGCCGCGCCGCGATGCCGGCCGCCGCCGCAGCGGTCGCCAGCGGGCGACCCTTGCTGGCGCGAAATTTGCTCTTTTCACCAACGTGCTCTAGAATTTTACGAGTCGGAAACCATTTCCGGGCTCGCGGTGATTCGTTTTCGTTCCAGCCTCCTCACGGCGGCGGGACAGCGTGCCCAGAGCTCCGGTGAGGAGTGTCCGGCGTGCGGGTGGCCTCGCGGCCGCGTTCCGCCGGCGTCGTGTTCCAGTCGCCGCATGCGTTCACGTCGCGGGATCGACGGCGTTCGGATCGACCCGCGTCGCAGCCAGATGTCGCGTGAGCAGGTCGCGTGAGCGAACAGTGCCGTCCCCGGTTCGAGGTCCGGTCGGCGACGAAGCCTCGCAGCAGGAAGGGACTATAGCCTCGAAGGTGGAAGCTTCGAAGGTGGAAGCTTCGGGGGTGGAAGCTTCGGGGGTGAAAGCCTCGAAGGTGAAAGCCTCGACCGTGGACTGCCGCCGACACGCCCTGCGGCGTGTCTGCTTGGGAGCGCCGCGTCGCGCGTCCTCTGCCGATGGCAAGTCGCCCGGCAGACGCTCCTCGCGAAGCCCCCGAGAACGGGACTTGGGCGATTGGGACTTGGACCGTCCTGGCCAGGAGGGTGGATGTCCAGCGCGAGAATCACGTCCGCCGGAATGGCGGACACCGAGACCCTGCTGAACCTGCTCTCGCGCAAAGGCGCGGTCCGGGGCGAGCTGCAGCGGCCGCACGGCTCGACCGAGCACGGGCCCGGCTTCCTGCCGGCCACCGGCGGCACCGCCGACCTCAACGGACCGGGCAGCGCCGGCAAGTACTCGCTCAGCAGCGAGACCATGGCGTTCCTGCTCACGGTCCAGCAGACCTCGGGCGACCCGGCCGGCGGAGCGCGGGCGCGCGGCCGCGCCGGCACGGCCGATGGTCGGATCGACCAGGTCTTCCGCGCCATGGACACCGACGGCGACGGCCGCATCGGCCGCGCCGAGTTCGTCTCCTTCATCGAGGCGCGCGGCGGCACGACGAGCTTCGCCGAACGCATGTTCACCAAGATCGACGCCACGGCGCAGGGCTTCATCACCCGCGACGGCATGGCGGCGGCGGTGCGTCAGTCGGCCGAGGCGGCCGACGCGACGCTCGGGACCGACGATCGCCGGCCGCCCTTCTCGGCCTCGGCCTGACGGGGTGGGCGCCGCGCCGTAGACCCGTCCGGGAAGGCCGGTGCGCCTGACCGTCCTGCCGTCCAAGTTCGGCGTTCGCGCGCGAGAACCGGGCGCTGTCCGATACATCCCGAAACGCAAATCCGGGCCGCCGTGCTGCCACGGTCTGCCGGAACCCGCACCCTCGCCCGTATAAGCCCCGTACATGCTCACGCGGACGATCCTCGCGGGGCCGGCGCGACGCCTCGCGCGTGACCGGCGGCGGCGACGTGCGCCTCGGGGGAACCGGATGTCCACCACCACCAGCACGACCGACACCGCGAGCCTGTGGTCGCTGATGCAGCTCCTGCAGACGAGCAGCGCGGCCGACACGTCGCGCACCGCGTCGAGCAGTGCGGCCGGGAGCACGACGGGAACGTCGAGCGGTTCGTCTTTTCTCGACATGCTCGGCGCCGCGCGCGAGGCGCCGCCGCCCCGCGACGACGAGCGTGGCGCCTCCTCGGGTTCCGGCAATGGTCTCGGGGGCGAGGTGATGGCGATGCTGATGATGCTGCAGCAGGTCTCCGGCGCGGGCAGCGGCGACGGGGCGGCGTCGTCGAGCGGGTCGAGCGTCTCGGCGGTCGGCACCGCCGGCTCGCCGACCGGCATGGCGGCCGCGGTGGACAATCCGCTCCAGCAGATGGTCGACACCATCGACGGAGACGACGACGGCAGCGTCACGGCGGCCGAGTTCTCGACCTATGTGCAGTCGCTCGGCGGCTCGGAGGAGCTGGGCGAGAGCCTGTTCTCGATGCTCGACACGAGCGGCTCCGGCTCGCTCACGGAGTCGCAGTTCGTCTCGGCGATCGGGGCGCCGCCACAACCGCCGCCGGACGGGAAGGGTGGCGGCCGCGGTCTCGACGGAACGGCCTCCGACATCGTCGCGGCCCTCGACACCGACGGCGACGGTTCGGTGTCGCAGAGCGAGCTGGAGAGCCTCGCGACCGCGAGCGGCGACACGACCGAGACGGCCGACGGTGTCTTCGCGTCGCTCGACGAGGACGCGGACGGATCGGTCAGCCAGGACGAGCTGTCACGCAGCCTGAAGGCGATGCTCGACACCGTTGCGGCATCGATGGTGTCCGGCAGCGACACGCGCAACGGCGTCGCTCGGAGCGCCTGATCCGGCATCGCCTCGTGTCCCGGCCGCGGCGCGAGGCGCCACGAACCGGGCACGCGGAACCTCGTTGCCTCACGCCGCCTTGGCGCCGAAGCCGGCGGCCTCGATCGCCTCGACCAGCGCGGCCGGCGCCGCCGAGGTCGCCGCCTCGACCCGGCCGCTGCCGAGGTCGATCGTCACGTTGGCCTGCGGATCCTGCGCCTTGATGATCCGCTCGACCGCGCGGACACAGCCGTCGCAGGTCATCCCGGTGACATTCAACGTAACCATGGTGTTCTAGACCTTTCTTCGTGTCGTTACCTGGGGCGCCACGACCCGCGCGGCAAGAGTTGCTGTGGCCGGATGACGGCATATCGACAGATTTCGTCCCGACG
Organism: Rhodoplanes sp. SY1; assembly: GCF_046000175.1. Lineage (NCBI taxonomy): Bacteria > Pseudomonadati > Pseudomonadota > Alphaproteobacteria > Hyphomicrobiales > Nitrobacteraceae > Rhodoplanes > Rhodoplanes sp. SY1. Next base: position 9,397 of record NZ_JBEOMB010000058.1, on the reverse strand, counting down.
CGCTTGCACCCCCCGGCACGGTTGTCGAGAGTGTGAGCTGGCGCGGCGAATCACCTTGATATCCCGCAACCTGTCTCGGTGTTCTCGGAGCTCGTAATGGCCCGCGTCGGTGCCGTCTTCGTCGGCCTGTGCATGGCGCTGATCGCCGGTTCGCTCGGCACGCTCATGTACCTCTATGTGGGCACCAACGCGGCCGAGACGGCGATCGTCACGCTGGTCGCCTTCACCGGGCTCGCCGTCTACAACGCGGTCGCCCTCAAGGCGCGCGACCGCGGCGGCGACGCCACCGGCTCGCTCGCCGATCTTTCGCGCGGCACCACGGATCTGGCCCGCCAGGTGCTCGATCTCGGCCGCCGCGTCGCCACCATGGAGTCGCGCCTCGACGGCGTCCTCGACCGGGTCGGCGAGGCGGCGAAGCCCTTGTCCGACGAGCTGGGCGAGCTCGGCGCGCTCCTGAGCCAGCTCGCCGAGACGGTCGCCACCCACGACACGCTGCTGCGCTCCGGGGCGCCGGGCAGCCCCTACAAGGGCGCACATGCCGCGGCCGGCGCCGCCGGTCCGGCGCCCGCCGCGGTTCCGTCGTCGAGCGCACCGGCCGCACCGGCGGACGAAACCGCCGTCGCCGCGCCGGCCGTCGCCAGCGGCACGACGGAGGCCGCCCTCTCGGCCGCGCCGGCGTCGGCTGCGCCCGGCAGCCGCTTCTCTCGGCTGCCCCGCGAGGCGGCGGTCGACATGGTGCGCGAGGCGCTCGACGCCGGCCGGCTCGACCTCCTGCTGCAGCCGATCGTGATGCTGCCGCAGCGCAAGGTGCGCTTCTACGAGGCGGTGGCGCGGCTGCGCTCGCGCGACGGCGAGGTCCTGATGCCGTCCGAGGTGCTGCCGGTCGCCGAGGCGGCCGGCCTGGTCGCCCGGCTCGACAACGCCATGCTGTTCCGCTGCGTCCAGATCGTCCGCCGGCTGATCGGCAAGAACCGCGACATCGGGCTGTTCTGCAACGTTTCGGCCGCGACCCTGGTGGACCCGCAGTTCTTCCCGCAGTTCAACGAGTTCGTCGACGCCAACCGGGCCATCGCGCCGTCCTTCGTGTTCGAGTTCCGGCAGGATGCCTACCGGTCCTTCGGGCCGATGGAGAACGAGAGCCTCGCCTCGCTCACCGACCGCGGCTTCCGCCTCTCGCTCGACCATGTCGTCGACATGCGGTTCGAGCCGCGCGACCTCGCCGACCGCGGCTTCCGCTTCGTCAAGGTGCCGGCCTCGCTGCTGCTCGCCCGCCACACGGCGACCACCGACATCCACCCGGCCGACCTTTCGGGCCTGCTCGGCCGCTACGGCATCGAGCTGATCGCCGAGAAGATCGAGACCGAGGCGACCGTGGTCGACCTGCTCGACTACGACCTGAAATACGGCCAGGGCTTCCTGTTCTCGCCGCCTCGCCCGGTGCGGCCCGAGGTGCTGCAGGGCGGCACCGAGAGGCTCGGCGACCTCGGCATGCTCGACAACCGTCCGGCGACGGCCGCGACGCCCGGGCCGGCGCTCGGGTTCGCCCCGGTCCCCCTGGCCGCCGCGCCCATCCCGGTGTCCATGCCGAAGGCCGCCGCCGCGGCTGCCCCGACCGCCCCCGCCGTTGCGCCGGCCGCGCCGCTGTCGCCCGCTGCCAGCCTCGCGGCCGTCCTCGGCCTGCGCCCGGCCGTGGTGATGCCGTCGCCGTCCGCCTTCGCGACGCCGCTGCCCGGCCCCGCGCCGACCGCCGTGGTGACGCCCGCCGCGACGCCGGTCGCGCCGACACCGGCCGCGCCGGCATCGTTGCCCGCCGCGGCGCCCATCGCCGTGTCGCTGCCGCCCGGCGCTCTGTCGATGGGTGGGGCAGTGCCGATCGCCGCGCTCACGCCGACGGCGACGCCCGCCGCGGCTCCCGCGGCTGCGCCGGACACGACCGCCGAGCTGCCCGTGATCCCGTCGGTGCCGACCCTGGTCGCCTCGGCCAATCCGCCGCCCGCGGCGGTGGCGCCGGCCGTGCTGCCGCCGACCATCCCGGGCGAGCGCCGCGTCGGCAGCGCGGCGCGCGGCCATCCCGGCACCGTGCTGGCCCAGATCGCCCGCGGCATGATGGCCCGCAAGTCGACGACGGGCGGCTGATCGGCCGTCGGGGGCGCATAGGCGCCAAGTCAGGTCCGATGCCTCTCCGTCGTCATGCTCCGCGAAGGCGGAGCACCCAGTACGCCGAGACGTTTCGAGTCGAACAACGAACGCCGCTGGAGACTGGGTCGTCCACCTGCGCGGACGACGACCGAGAGGCTGTGCCTTCACGCCTGAGCTCAGCGCCTGTGCGCGTCGCCGCGCTCCGTCACCCCGCGGGGGTGACGGCGGCACGGCGATCGGATAGGACCTCGGCTCCCTCCGACCGACCGGACGACGATGAGCATCCCGTTTCCGACGCTGACCGACCATTTCGCGCCGCTGGCGAGCTGCTACGACGTCCTGTTCTGCGACGTGTGGGGCGTCGTCCACAACGGCATCGCGCCGTTTCCCGAGACCATCGACGCCCTGCAGCGCTACCGCGCCGGCGGCGGCCGCGTCGTGCTCCTCACCAACGCGCCGCGCGACGGCGACGTGGTGGTCGACTTCCTCGACGGCCTGAAGGTGCCGCGCGACACCTATGACGCCGTCGTCACCTCCGGCGACGTCGCCCGTGCCGAGATCGAGGCGCGCCGCGACCAGCCCGTGCTGCACATCGGCCCGGAGCGCGACTTCTCCATGTTCGACGGACTGGAGCTGCGCTTCACCACGGTCGAGGAGGCGCAATATGCGGTGTGCTCCGGCCTGTTCGACGACGAAACCGAGACGCCGGAGGATTACCGCGACCTCGCAACGGCCATGAAGGCGCGCGACCTGTTCATGGTCTGCGCCAACCCGGACCGGGTGGTGGAGCGCGGCGACCGGCTGGTCTATTGCGCCGGCGCCGTCGCGGATCTGTACGAGAGCCTGGGCGGTGCCGTGATGTTCACGGGCAAGCCCTACCGGCCGATCTACGAGCGGGCGCTCGCCTGCGCCGAGCGGCTGCGCGGCGCCGCGGTGCCGCACGGCCGCATCCTGGCGGTCGGCGATTCGGTGCGCACCGACCTCAAGGGCGCGGTGGCGTTCGGCATCGACTGCCTGTTCGTCACCGCCGGCATCCACGCCGAGGAGCTCGGCGGCCGCGAGACGGTCGACCACGGGGCGCTCGCCGCGATCTTCACCGAGGCCGGCGTGCTGCCCGCCGTGGTGACGCGCCGGCTGGCGTGGTGAGCCGGCTGGCGTGATCAGCGGCGCCCGAAACGCGAAAGGCCGGGCGTGCCCGGCCTTCGGTCGTTCGTCGTGGCGTGACGGCGCGCCGCTCGGGGCGGCGGCCGGTCACTCGACGCCGCTCACTTGAACATGTCGTCGACCGCCTTCTGGTCGATGGCGTAGCCGTCGAGCTGCGGGCCGTTGAGGAGCAGGCGCTCCTTGCGCTCGGCGCGGGCGCGTTCCTCGTCGCTCGCATAGACGGGGACGGCGCCTCCGGTCGGCCCGACGACGCTGGCGAAGCGGCTGACCCGGCTCTCGATGTTCTGCAGGGTCTCGATCACCTTGGCGATACGCTGGCCGGTGATGTCCTGGAACGAGCAGGCCTCGAAGATGACCAGCATCTTGTCCTGCACGAGCGCCTGGAACTTGGCCGGATCGCTGGTGTCGGCGGCCATCAAGGTCTCGGCGCATTCCATGATCGTGTTGGTCGCGCCTTCGGTCGCCTTGACGATCGCGCTCAGCTCGTGGCCGGCGGCCGGGATTCGGTCCTGCTTGATCTCGTCGACCCGCAAGGCGCCGATCTCGCCGCGCATCCGCTCGATGTAGCCGGCGATCTCGTGCATCTCGCGGTAGATCGCCGTGTCCATCGCTTCGAAGAACACGTGCAGCGACTTCGCGGTGATCTCGGCGAGCGAGAGGACCTCGGCGAGCGAGACGTCCTCGCCCTTCTTCTGATGCAGGCACTCGATCAGGCTCTCGAGTTGCTGCGTGTTGACCCTCGCCATCGCGAGCTCTCCTCAAGGATCTGCTGCGCCGTGTCGAGCCGCCGGCCCCCGGACGAACCCGGGACCGCCTCGACGGCGACCCGGACGGCTAGTCGCCGAACACCGCCTGGATCTTGCTCTGCAGGGTCTGGGCGTTGAAGGGCTTGACGATGTAGTTGTTCACGCCGGCCTTCTTGGCCGCGATGACGTTCTCGGTCTTCGACTCGGCCGTCACCATGATGAACGGCGTCTTCGAGAGGCTCGGATCGGCGCGGACCTCCTTGAGGAGCTCGTAGCCGGTCATCGGCTCCATGTTCCAGTCGGAGATGACGAGGCCGTACCGCTTCTCGCGCATCTTGCCGAGCGCCGCGGACCCGTCCGCCGCGTCGTCGATATCCTCGAAACCGATCTGCTTGAGCAGATTGCGGATGATCCGGATCATCGTGTTGTAGTCATCCACGACGAGCACGGGCATCGAAAGGTCGATCGCCATGTCCTCACTCCGTTACGCAACAAACCGGGAGTACGCAGTGTCCTGTCGCTGTTGTACGGCGTGTGGACAGGTCCCACCGCCCGAGATACACCCAGGTTTCTCCCCACTGGGGTTGGACGTTAGCTGCGCCCTTTGAATATCCGGTTAATCGGCCCTCCATCGGGTCGCCGAGACGGCCCTGGGGCGGATTTGTGGCAAACGAAAAGCCCTAAGTTTGCTCGTGGTTTAGGTGCGGCCGTCGGGATTCGTTAACCGCAGATTCGGAACATGACACCGGCGTTCGCGAAAGTGCTCCGCAGCCCTCGCCTCGGCCCGCCGTCGCACCGCCCGCTCGTCCGCCGCCCGCTCGTTTTTCACCCGTTCGTCCGCAACCCGTGACCGTGCCGAAGCCATGACCGACATCTCGTTTCCCGCGCCCTCGTTCCGGCTGATCCGCGACCGCCTGGACGGGCCCGCCCCGCAGGGGCTCGACGGCGCCGTCGTCGCGCTCGGCAATTTCGACGGCGTCCATCGCGGCCACCGCGCCGTCATCCAGGCCGCGCAGGCGCGTGCCCGCGCGCTCGGCAAGCCCGCCGCCGCGATGACGTTCGAGCCGCATCCGCGCGTCCTGTTCGACCCGGAGACGCCGGACTTCCGCCTCTCCAGCGTCGACGAGAAGGTGCGGCTCCTCGCCGCCACGGGTCTCGACGGGGCGATCGTGATGGGCTTCGACCGGGCGCTCGCCGCGCTGACCCCGGCCGAGTTCGTCCAGACCGTGCTGGTCGAGCGCTACAAGGTGGCCGGCGTCGCGACCGGCTTCGACTTCCAGTTCGGCAAGGGCCGGGCCGGCACCACCGAGTTCCTCCGCAAGGAGGGCGAGCGGCTGGGATTTTCGGTCGACATCGCCCCGCCGCTGCTCGACGCCGGCGAGCGGGTGTCGTCCGGCGGGGTTCGCTCGGCCCTGACCCGCGGCGAGGTCGAGCACGCCTGGCGGCTGCTCGGCTATCCCTGGTTCCAATCCGGCGAGGTGGTGCACGGCGACAGCCGCGGCCGCGACCTCGGCTATCCGACCGCCAACCTGAAGCTCGATCCCAACTGCAAGCTGCGCCACGGCGTCTATGCGGTGCGGGTCGGCGTCGAGGGCAAGCGCTACGACGGCGTCGCCAATTTCGGCCGGCGGCCGATGTTCGACACCGGCGTCACCCTGCTCGAGGCGTTCCTGTTCGACTTCAAGGGCGACCTCTACGGCAAGACGATCGACGTCGCCTTCTATGCCTTCCTGCGGCCGGAACTGAAGTTCCGCGCCGTCGAGGACCTGATCGATCGAATGAACGAGGATTCGAAGGCCGCCCGGCAGATCCTCGCCGGCGCCGGCAACGCCTTCCCGCAGCTCGCCGACGTGGCGGTGACGAAGCGCGGGTAGGGCGCCCTTCACCTCTCCCCGCACGCGGGGAGAGGCCGGATTTCGCGCGCTCGCGCGGGAAATCCGGGTGAGGGGGCGTCTCCGTATCCACGAAACGCCCCCTCACCCCAACCCTCCCCCGCCAGCGGGGAGAGGGAGAGCGGGCGCCGCGGACGATGAAGCGTTCCTGAAGGAGGGAAGCGCGGCCGGCAGCCCCCTTTGCCCTTCACGGGCCGGCGGCGCCTTGTTAAGAACGGCGCGCCATGACCGACGCCGTGACGACGACCCGCGACTATTCGAAAACGCTGTTTCTGCCGGTGACCGACTTCCCCATGCGGGCGGGTCTGCCGCAGAAGGAGCCGGACATCCTGGCCCATTGGGCGACGATCGACCTCTACGGCCGGTTGCGCCAGGCCTCTCAGGGACGCGCCAAGTTCGTGCTCCACGACGGGCCGCCCTATGCCAACGGCCACATCCATATCGGGCACGCGCTCAACAAGGTCCTGAAAGATCTCGTCACCCGCTCGCAGCAGATGCTGGGCTTCGACTCGAACTACGTGCCGGGCTGGGACTGCCACGGCCTGCCGATCGAGTGGAAGATCGAGGAGGAGAACTACCGCAAGAAGGGCAAGGCGAAGCCCGACCTGTCGGACCCGTCCGCCATGATCGCGTTCCGCCAGGAGTGCCGGCGCTACGCGGAGCACTGGCTGTCGGTGCAGCGCGAGGAGTTCAAGCGGCTCGGCGTGGTCGGCGACTGGGACCACCCCTACACCACCATGAGCTTCCCGGCCGAGGCGCAGATCGCCCGCGAGATCATGAAGTTCGCGGCGAACGGCACGCTCTATCGCGGCAGTAAGCCGGTGATGTGGTCGGTGGTCGAGCGCACCGCGCTCGCCGAGGCCGAGGTCGAGTACGAGGATTTCACCAGCGACACGGTGTGGGTGAAGTTTCCGGTCTCTGTTCCCTCTCCCCGCACGCGGGGAGAGGGTGGCTCGCCGCGGAGCGGCGAGTCGGGTGAGGGGGCCTCTCGTGGATACGGAGACGCCCCCTCACCCGACGTCCGCGCTCAACGCGCGAACGTCGACCTCTCCCCGCGCGCGGGGAGAGGTGACCTGGCCGGCGCGTCCGTCGTCATCTGGACGACGACGCCGTGGACGCTTCCCGGCAACCGCGCCATCAGCTTCTCGCACAAGATCGGCTACGGCCTCTACAAGGTCACGGACGCGCCCGCCGACAACTGGGCCAAGACCGGCGACCTTCTGATCCTCGCCGACAAGCTCGCCGAGGACGTTCTCAAACAGGCCCGCGTCGTCGCCTTCGAGAAGGTGCGGGCCGTGCCGGCCGACGTGCTGGGCGAGCTCGTCTGCGACCATCCGCTCAAGTCCGTCGGGGGCTACGACTTCGCGGTGCCGCTGCTCGACGGCGAGCATGTCGACGACTCGACCGGCACCGGCTTCGTCCACACCGCGCCCGGCCACGGCCGCGAAGACTTCGAGATCTGGATGGAGTACGGCCGCCGGCTCGCCGAGCGCGGCATCTCCACGAAAATCCCCTACACGGTCGATGCCGACGGCCGCTACACCGACGATGCTCCGGGCTTCGTCGGCCGCCGCGTCATCACCGAAAAAGGCGAAAAGGGCGACGCCAACGAGGCGGTGATCAAGGCGCTGGTGGAGGCCGGCAACCTTCTCGCGCGTGGAAAACTGAAGCATCAGTATCCGCATTCGTGGCGCTCCAAGAAGCCGGTGATCTTCCGCAACACGCCGCAGTGGTTCATCGCCATGGACCAGGACATCGCGGCGGGTGATGCCGCCAAGTCCGGCGACACGCTCCGCGCCCGTGCCCTCAAGGCCATCAAGGCGACCCGCTGGGTGCCGTCGCAGGGCCAGAACCGCATCACCGGCATGATCGAGAGCCGGCCCGACTGGGTGATCTCGCGCCAGCGCGCCTGGGGCGTGCCGATCACGGTGTTCGTGCGTGAGAAGGGCCACGGCGAGGTCGAGATCCTTCAGGACGAGGCCGTCAACGCCCGTATCGTCGCGGCCTTCGAGACCGAAGGGGCGGATGCCTGGTACGCGGCCGGAGCGCGCGAGCGTTTCCTGGGCAACCGCGCCGCCGAGGGGTGGCAGAAGGTCGACGACATTCTCGACGTCTGGTTCGATTCAGGATCGACCCACGCCTTCGTGCTGGAGGACCCGGAGAACTTCGCGACGCTGGCCGGCATCCGACGCAAGGTCGACGGCGGTCGTGATCAGGTCATGTATCTGGAAGGCTCGGACCAGCACCGCGGCTGGTTCCACTCGTCGCTGCTCGAGTCGTGCGGCACCCGCGGCCGCGCGCCCTTCGACGTCGTCGTCACCCACGGCTTCACGCTCGACGAGCAGGGCCGAAAGATGTCGAAGTCGCTCGGCAACACGGTGGCGCCGCAGGATCTGATCAAGCAGCACGGCGCCGACATCGTGCGCCTGTGGGTCGGCTCCTGCGACTACTGGGACGATCAGCGCATCGGCCCGGAGATCATCAAGACCACGGTCGATACCTATCGCAAGCTGCGCAACACGCTGCGCTGGATGCTCGGCAACCTGGCGCATTTCCGTGATCAGGATCGCGTCAAGGTCGAGCGCATGCCGTCGCTCGAGCGATACATGCTGCACCGGCTCGCCGAGCTCGACGGAACGGTGCGCGAGGCCTATGCCAACTTCGACTACAAGCGCATTTTCGCGGTACTGACCCAGTTCATGACCGTGGACCTGTCGGCCTTCTATTTCGACATCCGCAAGGACGCGCTCTACTGCGATCCGATCTCGTCGGTGACCCGCAAGGCTTGCCTCACCGTTCTCGATCAGATCTTCCGCTGCACCGTGACGTGGCTGGCGCCGATCCTCTGCTTCACGGCCGAGGAGGCGTGGCTGGCGCGCTATCCCGGGCGCGACGGCTCGGTGCATCTGGAGACCTTCCCCGAGGTGCCGGAGAGCTGGCGCAACGAGGGGCTCGCCGAGACCTGGCGCAAGGCCCGCGCGGTGCGCCGCGTCGTCACCGGGGCGCTGGAGCTGGAGCGCGCCGGCAAGCGCATCGGCTCGTCGCTGGAGGCGGACCCGCTCGTCTATGTGAGCGACGACGATCTGTTCCGTGCCGTGGTCGACCTCGACCTGGCGGAAATCTGCATCACGTCGGGCGCCACGCTGATCGAGGCGAACGGGCCCGAGGATGCGTTCCGGCTCGCCGAGGTGCCGGGCGCCGCCGTGCTGCCGCGCCGCGCCGAGGGCACCAAATGCGCCCGCTCGTGGAAGATCTCGCCCGCCGTCGGCTCCGATCCGCAGTACCCCGACGTCACCCCGCGCGACGCCCAGGCCCTGCGCGAGCGCGACGCGCTCTCCCCGGCGGCGGAATGATCGTGCGAGACGCCTCCCTTGTTCACTTCTCCCCGCTGGCGGGGAGAGGTCGAAGTCCGCGCGTGCAGCGCGGACTTCGGGTGAGGGGGCGTCTCCGCGAGTC
>NZ_JBEOMB010000057.1:0-6235 GCF_046000175.1 Rhodoplanes sp. SY1 | reverse complement strand
CGCCGGACTGATCACGACGTCCAGTTCCCCGCATTCGACACCCCGTATTCACGAACACGAATCGACGAACACGAAGGAGAGACGACATGGAAGTGATTCTGCTGGAGCGCGTCGGCAAGCACGGTCAGATGGGCGACGTCGTGCGGGTGCGCGACGGCTTCGCCCGCAACTTCCTGCTGCCGCAGGGCCGGGCGCTGCGCGCCACCAAGGACAACCTCGCCAAGTTCGAGGGCATGAAGGCGCAGCTCGAGGCGCGCAACCTGGAGCGCAAGGCCGAGGCCGAGAAGGTCGGCGGCAAGCTCGAGGGCCAGAGCTTCGTGGTGCTGCGCCAGGCCTCCGACATCGGCCAGCTCTACGGCTCGGTGACGACCCGCGACATCGCCACCCTGGTCGGCGAAGGCGGCGTCTCGATCGACCGCAGCCAGGTCGCCATCAACGCGCCGATCAAGACCATCGGCCAGCACCGGGTGCCGATCGTGCTGCATCCGGAGCTCGAGGTGACCGTCACGGTCGTGGTCGCCCGCAACGCCGAGGAGGCCGAGCGGATCAAGCGCGGCGAGGACGTCACGGCGCGCCGCGAGGACCGCGAGGTCGCCGAGGCGGCGGCCGAGGAGTTCTTCGAGAATCCGGAAGCCGGCCAGGCCGGCCAAGAGGAAGAGTGATACCGGCGCGAAACTGAAAGAACGTGTCCGCCCTCGTCCTGAGGAGCGCCCAAAGGGCGCGTCTCGAAGGGCGGGGGCGGCCTCATGGTTCGAGACGCGGCCTGTGACCGCTCCTCACCATGAGGGGTGAATACGTGCAATCGCGCGACGGTACGAGACGATCGGCCTCCGCCGACACACTCTCGATCCTCGAACGAAAAACGGCCGGACATCGCCCGGCCGTTTTTGTTTGCTCGCCTACCGCCGTGAAATGCCGAGCCGCCCGCCGCTACTCGGCCGTCTTGTCCTTGCCGGCGCCCTCGCCGTAGACGGCGTTCGGATCGAACACCTTCTCGGCCTTCTTGAACTGCAGCAGCAGCGTGTGGCCGGCGGTCTCGCGCAGCGACACGGCGCGGTAGAAGCACGAGGCACGGCCGGTGTGGCAGACGCCCGGCCCGACCTGCTCGACGCGCAGCAGCAGCGCGTCCTGATCGCAGTCGACCTTCAGCTCGATGATGCGCAGCACGTGGCCCGAGCTCTCGCCCTTCTTCCACAGCTTGCCGCGCGAGCGGCTGTAGAACCACGCCTCGCAGGTCTCGATCGAGCGCACGAGCGCCTCGTCGTTCATCCAGGCGAGCATGAGGACGTCGCCCGACCACGCGTCGGCGACGATCGCCGGGATCAGCCCGTCGCCGTCGAACTTGGGGGCGAAGACGCGACCTTCCTCGATCTGCTCGGTGGTGCCGCGCGGCGCGAAGACGCTCTTCATACGATATGCTTCCGGTCCCGGCGGGGACGCACGTCATGCGCCGCTCTGCGAGACGCCGGTCCCCTGCCCCGCGGCGCCCGACGACGGACGATCAGCCGATGCCGTTGCGCACCAGGTTGACGAACCGGAACTGCTCCTTCGGATCGTCGCGGAACACGCCGGTGAACTGCGTCGTGATGGTGCGGCTGCCGATCTTCTGCACGCCGCGCATCGACATGCAGGTGTGCTCCGCCTCCAGCATCACGGCGACGCCGCGCGGCTTCAGCACGGTGTCGATCTCGGTGACGATCTCGGAGGACAGCCGCTCCTGGGTCTGCAGACGCTTGGCGAAGATGTCGATCAGCCGGGCGATCTTCGACAGGCCGACGACCCGCTCGACCGGCAGGTAGCCGACATGGGCGCGGCCCATGAACGGCATCATGTGGTGCTCGCAGTGCGACGTGAACGGGATGTCGCGCACCAGCACGATGTCGTCGTAGGTGCCGATCTCCGAGAAGGTCCGCTCCAGAACCTCGCCGGCGCTCTCGTGATAGCCGCCGAACAGCTCGTCATAGGCGGCGACGACGCGGCGCGGCGTGTCGAGCAGGCCCTCGCGGTCGGGATCGTCGCCGATGTAGCCGAGCAGCACGCGAACGGCCGCCTCGGCCTCGGTGCGCGATGGACGCGCCCGCGTCGGCGCGCCCGGAACCTCGCCGGGCGCCTCGGACGGACGGGCGGCGGGAGTGAGACTCTTGATCACGTGGTCCATCGCGAGCGACGTCTCCGTTCGGGTCGACGCCGGGGGCACCGAACCGCTGCAACGACCGCACGTCGCAGACGGCGCACGCCACACCGCAAGGGCGAAGCCGCGCACCGGAGGGACGGCGACGATCCGGCGAAGCCTCCCCGGGACGAGCCCGGCGCACGCCGATGGGACAGTCCGGCCCGGGCAGGCCCGACCCGCAACATGTGGGACCTGACGAACCCGGGTGCAAGCACCTCTCGGCGGACGCGCCTCTCGCCCGACCCGGCCGATGTCCTATATGAGGGGGTATAGTCGGAGCCAGAGGTCGAGGCAAATCGACCCGCCCGCCCGGACAGGCATCATGCTGAACGACATCTACAATCGCCGCATCCTCGAGCTCGCCGGCAACATCCCCCGCCTCGGCCGGCTGGCCGATCCGGACGGCAGCGCGACGGCGCATTCGAAGCTGTGCGGCTCGACCGTCACGGTCGACCTCAAGGTCGCCGACGGCACCGTCATCGACTTCGGGCACGTGGTGAAGGCCTGCGCGCTCGGCCAGGCCTCGTCGTCGATCATGGCGAGCCACGTCGTCGGCTCGACGGCCGACGAGCTGCGCGCGCTGCGCGAGGCGATGCGCAGGATGCTCAAGGAGAGCGGCCCGCCGCCGGACGGCCGCTGGGCCGATCTCGCGGTCCTCGAGCCGGTGCGCGAGTTCAAGGCACGCCACGCCTCGACGCTGCTCACTTTCGATGCAGTGGTGTCGGCCCTGGACCAGATCGCGGCGGAGCGGACGGGCGGCTGAGTGAACGACGGCAGATGGCTGTCGTCGTCATTCCGGGGCGGCGCGCCAGCGCCGAACCCGGAATCCAACCACGAGTTCAGCGCATGTCGCTGGATTCCAGGTTCGCGGCTTCGCCGCGCCCCGGAATGACCGGCGCGTAAAACTCCGGCCGAAACCGCCCCTCACCGGGCCGCGGCTTCGACCCGCGCGTGGACGTCGCGCTTGCCGCGCCCGCAGGCCGCCTCGAGCTGGCCGAACACCCGGCCGAGCCCGGCATTGCCGATGCGGGTCGTCGTCCCGGACGTGCTGCCGGACGCCGTGAGCACCGACACCGAGCGGGTGGTCGCCGCTGCGAAGGTCCGCACCAGCGGCGCCGCGACGGTGCCGATCGCGACGCTCTCGACGCTGCGACCGTCGCCGCGCGACGACACGAGGTCGAGCGTCACCTCGGTCTGCTCGATCCACAGCCGCACCCGGTCGAGCGGCACGGCCTCGCCGCCACCCGGCCCGGCCTGCCGGCGCTCCGCATAAGTGAGCCCGTAGGTGCCGGCGACGTCGCCGCAGCTCAGGCTCAAATCGAAGCTGCCGATCCGCTCCCCCTCGACGGTGAGCGGGTGACGCCGCACCAGCATCGGTCCGGACGTGCCGTCCACCGCCATCCAGCCGCGCTCGCTCGTCGGCGGCGACCGCTCGGGCACGATGGCGACCGGGGTGACGGCGGCCGAGGTCTGGCGCGCCGCGACCGGCGGGATCGCCTGGTCGAGCCCGGTGCGCTTCAGCTCGTCGCGGCTGAGGAGCCGCATCGGCTCCCACGGCGGGATCTTGAGCGCGATCTCGATCAGCTCGGCCCCTCCGCCGAGGCTGCCGGCCATCTCGGCCGTGTAGCGGACGATGGCGCCGATGTCGCGCTGGACGAGGACGAGATCCTCGGCCGAGTAGGACGCCGCGACGGCGTCGTCGCGGCGGTCGCCGAGCCAGATCTGGTGGACGAGCACGCGCGAGCGCGCCGGCACGTCGCGATGCACGCCGCCCAGCAGCACGAAGGCGCACATCGATTCGCAGTTCGCCGGCGCGATCGCGGCCGGCTTACCGGCCGTCGCCGCACGCTCGGCGCGCCCGACCGTGGTGTCGAGGCCGAGCCGGCGGATGGCGCGGCCGAGCGCCAGCGCGCCCAGCACCGAGCCCCCGTCGGAATCAAGCACCACCTTGCCGTCGTGCAGGTTGCGCTCGGTGGCGAAGGCCTCGAAGCGCCGCGGCGTGTCGGCCGTGATCATGCCGGCGGCGAAGACCACCGGGGCGCAGTCGGTCCCGCAGCCCGCGGCCGGCTCCTGCAGCGAGAACTGCATCGGGAGCGTGCGCGGATTGGCCGGGAGCTCCGGCGTGCCGGCGACGACCGGCATGGCGCAGAGCACCAGGACGAGGGCTCCGACCCAGGATCGCTTCACGATCCGGCACCGTTCCATTGCGGTTCCCCGTGCTGCTTCAGCAACGCGTTTCGTGTACACGTCGGCACTACTGTTGTTATTGTTGGCAGTTCAGCTCTGCAATCTCGCCACATCACGCGACTTTCGCGCAACTGTGATCTTACGTACGCAAACGACCATCGCAAGCGGCCCTTTTGCGGCTATGCACCGTCCGGATCTTGCCGTCTGGTACTGAATTACTTTCACGACGGGAAAGCTCTGCTTGGAATGATCCGGCTTGCAGCGCCCTGCCGGAGGTTTATTTAGCAAGGACGATGCCACACCATCGGCCCATCGGCTTCGTCGCCGCCCTGCCCCGCCGGCTCGCCCGTGCGCTGATCCGGGGCTACCAGCTCACGCTGTCGCCCTTCGTGGGGACGCAATGCCGGCACCTGCCGACCTGCTCGGCCTATGGGGACGAGGCGATCGGGCGGTTCGGCCTGTGGGCGGGGGGCTGGATGACGCTGGCGCGGTTCTGCCGCTGCCATCCGTTCGGCACCCGCGGGCTCGACTTCGTGCCGACCGAGGTGCCGAGCGCCGCGCGCTGGTGGCTGCCGTGGCGGTACGGCCGCTGGCGCGGCACGCTCGCCGCACCGCCCGGCCGGGTCGCCCCGGCCTGCGGCTGCGGCGCCGATCACCCCGGCGACGAGGGCGAGCCTCAGCGTGCGGCGAGCGCGTCGAGCTTGCGGACCGCGTCGGTCGACCCGAGCGCGGCCGCGCGCTGATACCAGTGTCGCGCCTGGGCGGCGTCGCCGACCGCGCCGAGGATCTGCAGGCGCTCCAGTGCGGCCGGATCGAAGGTCGCGCCGAGCAGCAGCGCGGCCGGCGCGTCGCCCGCCTCGGCGGCGCGACGCAGCAGCAGGCGGGCGGCAGCGACGTCGCCGCCGGCCAAAAAGGCCTTTCCGCGATCGATCAGCAGGGCGATCTCCTCCGGATCGACGGCCGGCGCCGGCGGCATGACCGCCGCGACGGCGCCGGGCGACACCGGATCGCCTGCGGCCGCGCCGTCGCGCGTTCCTCGCAACGGCAGCGCTGCGTTCGCGGCCCCGCCGACGCCGGAGAACACCGCGCCGGTCCACTCCACCCGCATGGCGTTGCGGTCGCCCACCGCATCGTCGGCGAGGCGCAGCTCGAGCCCGATCTCCATGGTGCCGACGAAGGTGTCGGGCGGCACCAGCGCGGCATCGCCGAGCGCGGCGAGCGGCAGCCGCCAGGCGTCCGGCCCCATCGGCAGCCCGGCGGTCAGCCGCGTCCCGGGCGCGAGGCCGGTCAGCACCAGGGCGCCGTCGGCGGAGGCGCGCGTCAGCGTGACGCCGAGCGGCACCGCGGCGCCGCGCGGCGCCCGCTTCAGCTCGACCAGCACGAGCCGCACCGGCGCGACCCGCTCCAGCCCGGCCATCAGGGCACGGTCGGACGGAGCGCCGGCGAGCGCCGGGCCGGCCGCGTCACGGCTCGCCGAGGGGACCAGCACGACGACGGCGGCCAGCGCCAGCGCGGCCGCGATCCCGGTGAGCGCCGCGGCGATGCCGGCGCCACGCCACGGCACCCGCACCGGCTGGGGCGGCTCGGGCACGGCGTGCGGATCGAGCGCCAGCCGGCGGCCGAGCTCGCGCACCGCGAGGTCGCCCGCGAAGGGGCGCGGCTTCAGCCAGCCGAAGCCGCCGGGATCGCCGGCCGACGGAACCATGGCGGGCGAGTCGGCGATCAGCAGCGGCTCGGACGGGGCGGCGCGCGGCAGCGCGGGCCGGGGCGCCGCGAGACGGGGCGGCGCGGTGCGCACCGGCTCGGTATCGGGAATCAGCCACACGACCGCGGCGCGGCTCTGGACGACGCGCTCCTGGGCGGCGTCCCCTTGGG